>NZ_NPKS01000019.1:0-130344 GCF_008329595.1 Methylobacterium sp. P1-11 | reverse complement strand
AGGCGCAGGAGCTGAAGGGCGAGGCGCAGAAGACGGTGGGCGATGTCAAGGACGGCGCCGAAAACCTCGCCGACAAGATCACCGGCACGCACTGACCCCATCCCGCGGCGCCGGCCGGCCTTGTATCCGGCCGGACCGCCCAACGCGCGAGACCAGAGACGATGCGGCGCTTCGCCAGCCTCTTCTTGCGTCAGGAATTCGTCTTCCTGGCGCTCGCCATCCTGCTGAGCGTCGGCGCCGGCGTGGCCTACTGGGTTTCGCGCGCCACCGTCCTGACCGTCGCGGTCGCCCCGAAGGACGGTACGGAACCGGCCCTGATCCAGGCCTACGCGGACGCTCTGGCCAAGAGCCACAAGGAGATCCGCCTCAAGATCCTGCCTTTCGACGACGTGCGCGACAGTGCCGAGGCCCTGGGCGCTGGCCGGGCCGACCTCGCGATCGTACGGCCGGACGTGGAGCTCCCCGACAACGGCCTGACGCTGGCCATCCTGCGGGACCAGGCCATGATCATCGCCTCGCCCGAAGCCTCCGGCATCGCCCGCTTCCCCGATCTCGACCGCAAGCGCCTCGCGATCCTCGCCCATCGGGACGCCGACGAGGCGCTGATCCGCGCCATGCTCGACCATTACGGATTGACGCTGGTCACGACCGAGCCGGAGGGCGGGCTGCCACCGCGCCACGTCGCCCTGGTCGAGATGGCGGAGAGCGACCTCGGCGCCGCCTTCGCGCGCAAGCGGGTGGACGCCGTGATCTCGGTCATCGCGCCGACCGCGCCGACCGCGCAGCGGATCGTCGGCCTCGTTCAGGCGGCCAGCCGCAGCCGCAAGATCTCCTTCGTCGATGTCGAGAACGCCGAGGCGATCGTCGCCCGGCTGCCGCGGCTGCAGGTCGTCACCATGCCGGCCGAAACCTTCGGAGGCAGCCCCAAGGTGCCGGCCGAGGACGTTCGCACGGTCGGCGCCTCGTACCGGCTGATGGCCCGCGCGGACCTTGCCCGTTCGGTGGCGGCCGACGTCACCCAGCACCTGTTCGAGCTGCGCAGCGCCATGGCCAACGTCACGCCGGCCGCCGACTACGTCCAGGCGCCCGCCTATGACGGGACCGTCGGCGCGACCAGCGCCCGGCTGCCGATTCATCCCGGCGCCGTCGATTATTACGAGCGCGAGCAGCAGAGCTTCATCGAGCGCTACGAGACCTGGATCTATCTGCTGGCCTTCCTCGGCGGCGGCGTCGGCTCGGCTCTGGCCTGGATCGGCCAGCGCCTGTCGCGCCTGCGGCGCGAGCGCGTCGAGGAGGCGACCGACCGCCTGCTTCAGATCCGCCAGGAGGCGCAGGCGACGGCGGATCCCGGGCGTCTCGAGATCCTCGCCCGGGAGATCGACGACCTCGCGGGTGACATCGCCAAACATGCCCTGGAGCGGCCGACCGAGGCCCGGACCATGTCGGCGGCGACCATCGCCATCGACGCGGCTCGCTCGACGGTCAAGCGCGCCATTACGGCCGGCCGGAGCGCGGATGACGGATCGGCGTTGACCGGTAGGACGGTCTCCGCCGACACCACTCCGACATCGGCATGACCCGTTGCGGCGGCCCACCGCCGTACCACCCGGGCGAAAGCCCGCATCAAGGAAGGACGACGCGATGAGCAAGGGATATCCCTCGATGACCGCCCTGCTGGGATTGCTGGCGGTGGCCGGCTACCAGAACCGCGACCGGATCGCCGAGTGGCTCGGTGGGCACGCAAAGGATGCGTCCCGCTCGCCGACGCCGCAGGTTCCGGCCGGAACGGGATCGACCACCCCGGCAAATCTCGACCGCCTGCTCGGCGGCGCCAGCGCGGGGGGCGTCGGTGGCCTCATCGCCGGCGGCCTGACCGAACTGGTGGACCATTTCACCAAGGGTGGTCACGCCGAGACCGCACAATCGTGGATCAACAGCGGGCCGAACCGCGAAATCCCGACCGCGGATCTCGAGCGCGCCATCGGCCCCGACACCCTTGCGGCCCTCGAGCAGCGGACCGGTCTGAGCAAGACCGAGCTGCTGGCCCGCCTCTCGCGCGATCTTCCCTCGGCCGTTGACCGCTACTCGCCGGACGGGCGCCTGCCGGCCTTCAGCTGACCGCCCGCGTCGTCGCGACCGCGGCGGTCCCCTTGCGGGGCCGCCGCGACGCCGATGCGGACGGCGCGTCGGTCCGAGGCCGCTACTCGACCAGCTCGTCCACCGTCGCCATCAGCGACGGCCTGATGGTCAGCCCGAGCGTTGCCGCGGTCTTCAGGTTGAGCAGCGTCGTGAAGCGCGCGCTGGCCTGGACCGGGAGCTCGCCGACCACCGCGCCGCGCAGGATCCGATCGATGTAGCCGGCAGCCCGCTCCACATCCTGCGCGACGCTGGTCGTGTAGGCGGCGAGACCGCCGAGCCGGACCGGTGCCGCATAGGCATAGACCGCCGGCAGGCGGCAGGTCGCGGCCAGATCGACGATCCGCTGACTGTAGATCCCCGTCACCGCATCCGGCAGGACGAGGAGGCCGCCCCTCGGCTGCGCGGCGAAGCCGGAGATCGCGGTCTCGATCTCGGCGGCATCGTGCACGCCGGCGATCTGCGCATCGATCCCGAGTTCTGGGCCGATCCGGGACAGTTCGGCCGCGTAGCCCGCGAGGCGCGCGCGATAGTCGGGATTGAGCAGCGCAAGGGCCCGCGTGACGCCGGGGCTGAGTTCCTTGAGAAGCTGCAGCCACTTGCCCACGAGGATGAAGTCGAAATTGGTGAAGCCGGTCAGGTTGCCGCCGGGGCGCGACAAGTTGGTCACGAAGCCGCCGCCGATCGGGTCTTGGAGCATCATGAAGACGACCGGCGTCGTCTTCGTCGCGCTCTGGAGCGCGGTCGCACCGACGATCCCCTGCGCGAGCACCACATCGGGCTTCTGCGCCAGGATCTCGTCCGCCTGCAGGCGCATCCGTGCGGCGTCACCATTACCGTATTGCAGGTCGACGGCGAGGTTCTGGCCCCAGATCCAGCCGGCGCGCTTCAGACTCTCCTGCAGGGTGTCGACAATGACGGGACTGTCCGGGTGCGCTTCGCCGTAGACCAGGAGGATCCCCAGGCGATGCTGGCCTTTGGCTCGGCCGGCGGCGAAGGTGGGCCACGCGGCCGCACCCAGGCCCGCGATGACGTCGCGCCGTCTCATGCGCCGGTCTCCCGTCTACCACCGTTCCGGCCGGCCGCTCTCGGACGAGGCTCCGACCGCGTGCCAGGGGACGGTAATAGGCGGTGCCTTAAGGCGCGGCTATCGCGGCCGTCGATGCAGGGATGCGGACTGTGCCGGTCCGGACCTCAGCCAACCTCGACGCGGCTCCCGCTCCCCCCGTTCAGCAGGCGCTTCAGGTGGAAGGCCGCGACCCCGTCCTCGGGGCGCAGCCCGACCAGGGCCGCGAAGGCCGGCAGGGCGCCGGCCTCGCCCGCCTCGAGCTTGGTGTAGGCCTCCTGGTACTGCGCGAGCAGCCGAGCCGGATAGGCCGCCTCGGTCAGGGGTTCGTAGGCGCGCAGGGCCGTCTGCTTGCCGCGAAGGAGCAGATCGCCGAGGGGGCGGCCGCGGAACTGACCGGCCCGGATCACGACCGCGTCGCTGACGCAGATCCGGGTGCCGAAGGCCTTGTTGGCATTCTCCAGGCGCGCGGCGGTGTTGATGGTGTCGCCGTAGGCCGTGTAGTCGAAGTACCGGCTCCCGCCGAAATTGCCGACGATCGCCGGCCCGGCATGGACGCCGATCCGCGTCACGCCGATCTCGATTCCCCGCTCCCGCCAGCGTTGGCGGAACTCTTCCGCCGCGCGGTCAAGGGCCAGGGCGCAGTCCACGGCGCGAGCCGCGTGGTCCGGCTGATCCCCCGGCGCCCCGAAGAGCACGTGCAGTGCGTCGCCAACGATCTTCGCCACCGTCCCCTCGTGGGCGAAGACCAAGTCGGTCATCTCCGCGAAATAGCCGTTGAGGATCTCGGCGAGCTGGGCCGGATCGAGGCTCTCCACCAGGCTGGTGAAGCCGGCGATGTCGGTGAACAGGGAGGCCACGTCGCGGCGGTGGCCGCCGAGTTCGAGACCCGACGCGTCCCCGGCGAGCCGCTCGGCGAGGTTCGGCGAGAAGTACCGGGCTAGGGAAGCGTGGGCGCGTTCCGCCAACGATTGCCGCCGCCGCCCCTCGCGCAGAGCCTCGACATGCCGCAGCGTCCGCTCGATCGTCGTCTCGAGATCGGCGAAGTCGATCGGCTTCGTCAGGAAGTCGAAGGCGCCCCGGTTCATCGCCGTGCGGATATTCGCCATGTCGCCGTAAGCCGAGACGATGATGGTCGAGGGACGCTCGGCGAGATCCTGGAGCTTGGCGAGCAGCGTCAGCCCGTCCATGCGCGGCATGTTGATGTCGGACACGACCAGATCGACGTCAGGGTGTTCCGCGAGGCGGTCCAGCGCCTCCTGCCCGTCCTGGGCGAACAGGAATGTGACGACGCCCTGACGGATCTGACGACGAAATTTCTGGGTGATCAGCGCCTCGAGATCCGGTTCGTCGTCGACGACGAGGATCTTGGCGCCGGGCATGCCGGGCGTCATTCGGCCCCCGCGAATGCGGAGAGACGGCGATCGATCTCGGCTTTCAGCACGGCAAAATCGATCGGCTTGGTGATCAGGCCCACCGCGCCGGCGGCGCGGACCTTCTCGCGGGTTTCCGCATCGCCGTAGGCGGTGATCATGATCACCGGCACGTCGGGCCGGGCGGCGCGCACGAGCGGCAGCAATTCGAGGCCGGTCATGCCGGGCATGTTGATGTCCGACAGCATCAGGATCAGGCTCGGCTCGTTGGAGCCGTTGATCCGCTCGAGGGCTTCCGCCGCCGAATGCGCGAAGGCCATCGCGAAGCGTCGGGCGCGCAACTCGCGGCGGAACTGCTGCCGGAACAGGTCGGTGACGTCGGGTTCGTCATCGACGACGAGGATCAGGACGTTCATGGCTGGCTCTCGGTCTCGGTCGCCGGCTGGGGGGGCGTGGCCGCTGTCGCGCTCCGACGCGGCAGGACGATGATGAACTCGGTGAAGGCGCCTGGCTCCGTGGCGACGTCGACCGTCCCGCCATGCTGCTTGACCAGGATGTCGTGGCTCAGCGACAGGCCGAGCCCCGTGCCCTCACCGGCGGGCTTGGTGGTGAAGAACGGGTCGAACATCTTGGCCCTGACGCTCTCGGGAATGCCGGTGCCGTTGTCGCGCACGCGGATCTCGATGCTGTCGCCCCGATCCCGCGTGGCGACCGACAGCGTCGGCGCGTAGCCGGGCTCCGCGCTCTCGATCTTCTTCTCCGTGGCGTAGAAGCCGTTCGACATCAGGTTGAGCAGGACCCGTGTGATCTCCTGAGGATAGATGTCGGCAATGCCGGCTCCCGGGTCGTAGTCGCGCACGAGGGTCACGTTGAAGCCGGGCTTGGCCGCACGGGCACCGTGATAGGCAAGATTCAGGCTTTCCTCGACGAGGGCATTGACCTCGACCGGGCGATGCTCACCCGACCCGGTGCGCGAGTGCAGCAGCATGTTCTTGACGATCGAATCGGCGCGTTTGCCGTGCTGGACGACCTTCTCGAGATTGCCCTTGAGAAGCACGGCGATCTCCTCGACCTCCGCGCGCAGGTTCGGATCGAGCGCGGCCGGCTCGAGCACGTCCCGAAGCTCGTCCACCAGCTCGTGAGAGAGCGAGGCGAAATTGTTGACGAAGTTCAGCGGGTTCTTGATCTCGTGGGCGATGCCGGCAGTGAGCTGCCCCAGGGACGCGAGCTTCTCCGACTGGACGAGACGGCTCTGCGCCCTCTGGAGATCATCGAGCGACTGGTTGAGGTCGCGGGTCCGTTCCGCGACCTTGGCCTCGAGCGTCTCGTAGGAATCCTGCACGCGGCTCGCCATCGTGTTGAACCGGTGCGCGAGGGTCTCGATCTCGTCGCCCGTGCGGATGACGATGCGCTCGGTCAGGTCTCCGGCGCCGAACCGCTCCGCCCCGTCCTCGAGCGTGCGGATTGGAACGACCATGCGCCGGGCCAGGAAGGTGCCTGCCACGGCGGCCAGCAGCACGCCGAGGCCCATCAGCGAGGTGGTCTGGATGACGGATTCCAGGGCCGGGCCCATTGCGTCGCGCAACGATTCCTGCACGAACACGATCCAGTCGACCCGCGGGATGGTGGCGTGGGCCGCCAGAACCCAGCCTCCGCCGAGGCCGGTGGTGATCTCGTAATCCTGTCCCGCCATGTGCGAGCCGGGCAGCGCTGCGGCGACCTCGGGCAGGCCGGACAAATCGGTGTCCCGCAGGACGAGGCTGAGATCCGGATGCGCGATCAGCCGGCCGGCGGAGGTGGTCACGAAGGCGTAGCCGTGATCGCCGACATTGATCGCGCTGACCACGTCCCAGATCAGCTTCAGATTGACTTCCGCAACCGTGACGCCGGGATCGCGGCCTGCATGCGCCACCGAGACGGTCATGTAGGGCTCGGAGCCGCGCCGGAAGTAGACCGGGCCGAACCACGTCTTCTGGCTGAGCGCCTGGGTGAAACGCGGCGAGGTCGAGAAATCCTTGCCGCTGGCGACGGCATCGGGTTCGAGCCGCGACACCCGCAGCTGTTCCTTCCCGGCCGGATCCAGATACGCGACCTCGGTGATCGCTGGCGCCTGGCGCAGGAGGCGGATGAAGTCGTAACGCTGCTGCTCGGGCGACACGCGACGCCACTCTGCACGGGTCGTCCAGCCGACCTGGCTCTCGATCCCGGACAGGAAGGCATCGACGCGTTCGGCGGCCGCCCGGGCCTTGGTGCGCTGCGTCTCGATCGCCGTCCGCTTGGCGTCGTAATAGTTCAGCGTCAGATCGACCGCCCCGTTGATGAGCAGCACCAGGCTGACGAGGCCTACGAAGGCCACGGCGAATTTCTTTGCGAGCGGCAGGCGGAGCCAGCGCGGCAGCGGCTTGGCGCCCGGCGGCGGGGCGATCGGGCGCGGCGCCGTCATTCGACGATCTCATCCGCCTGGGCGAGGAGCGCCGACGCGATGTCTACGCCCATGCTGCGCGCGGTCTTGAGATTTACGATGAAGTCGAATTTCGTGGGCGCCTGGACCGGCAGGGTCGCGGGATTCTCGCCGCGGAGGATGCGACCGACATAGGCTGCAGCCCGGCGGACCGTCTCCACCGGATCCGGTCCGTACGACATCAGGCCGCCGCGATAGGCGAAGCGCCGGATTGCGAAGACCGCCGGGATCTTGTGGCTCGTGGTGAGCGCAACGATGCGATCGCCGTTCGCCTCGCTGAACGTACCGGGCGCGACGATCAGGCCTCCATCTCCCTGCCGCGCCAGATCCGCTATTATCGGATCGATCTCGGCCGTTGTCTCGACCTTCAAGACCAGGGGCTCGATCCCCAGCGCGGCCGCGGTGCTGCGGAACGGCTCGGCATACAGGTTCTCGCCGCGGATCTCGGTGCTCGCATTCGACAGGAGCGTGACCCGCCGCAGGCTCGGTACGGCTTCCTTCAGGGCCGCCACCCATTTTCCGCCGAGCGGTGCCTCGTAGAGCGTGAAGCCGGTGATGTTCCCGCCCGGGCGCTGGAGGCTCTCCACGTATCCGAAACGGACCGGGTTCGAGGCTCCGACGAACACGATGGGAATCTGCTTGGTCAATGCCGCGACGGCCGAGAGCTGCGCGCTGAGATAGGCGAAGATCACCTGGGGCTGGGCGGCCACGAGTTCGGTGGCGAGAAGGCCTGTGCGCGCGCGGTCGGCACCGGCCCAGCGATCGTCGACCGGCTGATCCGCGTGGACTTGATCGCGCAAAGCGGCGTGAAATGCGTCCGCGAGGGTCCGGCCCTCGGCATCACCCTCCGCAAAGGGCCAGAACGCCACGACATGCGCCTGCGTCTGCGCCCGGATGGCGCGCGGCCACCCGGCCAGCGCCACGGGCAACCCAGCGATGACCGTTCGCCGCCTCATCCGACCATCGCGCCACGTCTCCGCCTACGGCCCCGGCCGCGCGGACCGGACCGCGCGCCTGGCCCGGCCCCTGCGATCGATCGCTGGAGCATAGTGCAAGCTCGGCCTTCGCACCAAGCGCGAGCCCGGGCGCGGTTATCAAAATGCCAGCCGCATCCCGCCGACGATGTTCCGCGGCGCACCTGCGAAGATCGACCCGGTGGTGGTCGCCAGCACGGCCGCGCCGTTCTGGAGTCCGGTCGTGCCGCTGATCCCGTTGGCGAGGTTCTGGGCGGAGGCCACGTAGGTCGTGTCGAACAGGTTGCGCACCTCCAGATAGAGGCTGAGCCGCTTCGCGTAGCCGCCGGGCAGATCCGTGGCGTAGTGCAGGTTGGCGTTGACGATAGCGTAGCCCGGCACCTTCAGCAGGTTGGCATTGTCGAGGTAGAAATCGCCCTGGACGACCGTCTCCACGAAGACGCCGAGCCCCGCGAGCGGGCCGCTCGGCACGTCGTAGCCCAGGCGAGCCAGAAGCTGGTGGGTCGGAACGCCCGGGATCCGGTTTCCGGCGCGGTCGAACGACCGGGTCAGGCTGCCGGCGCTGAGCTGCTCGGTGTAGCGGGTGTAGACCTGGTCGTCGAACGTGTAGGCGAGTGTCCCGCGCCAGCCGGGCGCGAAGGCCCAATCGGCGCCGGCCTCGATGCCGCGATGCTCGGAGGCCGGGGCGTTGAACGTGTAGGCGAGCAGTCCCGCCCCCGGCGATTGCGAGACCAGCTCGTTGCGGAAGAATTCGTAGAACCCGGTCACGCTGAGGCGGAGATCCGTCACCGGACTCCACTCCACGCCGAGATCGAAGCCGAGATTCTCCTGGGTCTGGAGCTGCGTGTTGTTGCCCGGCAACCCAGCCGGGGTGATGAACAGGTTGCTCGCCGCCGGCGTCGTGTAGCCGGTCGCGATCCGGCCGCGCAGCGCCCAGGCCGAATCCGGCCGGTAAACCAGCGCCAATTCGGGGGCGACGTTGAGGAAGGACCGGTTCGCGTCGGCCACCGTCTGCGTCGTGCCGCTCGCCGCATACGCGTAGGCGAGGTTGCGGCCGGTGATGGACGTGGTCTCGGCGCTGAAGCCGACGATCCCGGTCCACTGGTCCGACAGCGCCAGTTCGAGCCGCGCCCGGCCGCCGAGATTCGACTGCACCGCCGCCTGATCGCCGATCAACGCCCCCAGGCGCGGGCCGCCGTAAGGCGCACGGTTAAACGTGGTGATGTGGTTGTCGATCGTGTTGTAGGCCAGCGCGACGTAACCGGTGGCCGGCAGGCCGAACAGGTCACCCCGCCGGGTCAGGTCCGTCAGGAAGTTCCAGGACGGATACGAGCCCCGAGACGAGGTCGTGTAGAAAGGCTGGTCGAAGTTGCGCTCGTCGAAACCGAGCTGCGTGCGCCAGGTGGTGAACGCGTCGATGTCGTGCTCCCAGCGGGCCGCCACGATGGTCCTGCGGTCGTTGCGGCCGAAGCCGCCCTCGTCGGCCGTCACCGGCACGGTCGCGCCGAAAGCCCCGTTCCGGAACAAGTTGAAGGTGGTGCAGCCCGGCGCCGCGCTCGTCGCGGCGGCGCAGCCACGCTGGTACGGATTGATGGTGTACTGGGCCAGGGACGACCGGGCGGGAAGGTTCGCATCGAGGGTGTTGTTGATCACCTTCAGGGTGAACCGGTTGTCCGGGGTCGGGGTGTAGCTCGCGAGCAGATCGATGGTCTGCGTGTCGTAGCCGGCATGGTCCTGATAGCCGTTGGCGCGGACATCGCTGGCGAACAGGCTGATCTCGAACGGACCGCTGACGCCGCCGACCGTGAAGTACTTGCTGAGATAGCCGAAGCTGCCGGCATCCAGCCCGATCTCGTAGCCGTCGATCTCCCGGCCGGTGCGGGTCCGGAACGCGATGGCGCCCCCGGTGGCGTAGTTGCCGAAGAGCGGCGATTGCGGCCCGCGGAACACGTCGATCCGGCTGTAGGCGCGGGGATCCGTGAGGTCGAACCGCGACGCCCCGTCCGGCTGGGTCAGGATGAAGCCGTCTTCCAGAACGACGGTGTTCTTGATCACGCCGGTGGAGCGGGCGTTGTTGCCACGGATCGAAATGACGACGTCGCGACCGCCATTCCCCTGCCGCACCGTGACGCCGGGGCTGTTCACCAGGACCGATCCGATGCTGGTCGCCGGCCGATTCGCGATGGTGTCATCGCGGCCGATGCCGGTGACGATCTCGCCCACGGGATGCTCGATGACCGACGGCGCCGAGCCCGGTGGCGCCGCCACGCCGTAGGGACTCGGGGCGGCTCGGCCCGCGGCGGGCGCGGCCTCGCCCTCCACGGAGAGTTCGTCCAGCGTGACGGCGGACTGGCCGAGGGCGGGGAGGGGGCTTCCAGCGAGCAGAAGCGCGAGGGCGCTGCCGCGCAGGACGGTCTGGTCGGGCATCATCGGAGGTCTCGTCTGATCGGTGGGGAGAGCGGCGGGGCCACCCGGAGGAGGCGGCGATCAGGCGAAGCGGGGCGGGCCCCGGGGCTGACCGAGGACGAGGACGGCCGAGGCGGCGAGGCCGGGGGGCGGAAGCAACCAGGCCACCGTCTCCCAGCGCAGGTGGTGCGCGAGGCTGGGCAGCGCCGTGAGAAGCGGCGGGACGGTGCCGGCACGACACAATCCGCAGAGGCCGCAGCCCGCCATCGCCGGCGCGAGCGGCCCGATGCCGGCGTCCACCGCCTGATCCGGCACGTGCCCGCACAGGATCAGGCCAGGGAGCGCCGCCGTGGCCTGCGCCATCCGCAGGGCGACAGCCGGGGCCAGCGCCTGGATCCAGAGCGCGAGCACGATCAGCCCCGCACCCAGAAGGCCGGGATGCCTGTGTTTCAGGGGTGGATGTTTCTGCACGGGCATGGCGCCCGTCCGATCCGGATCAGCCGACCCACCGACTTCGGAGCCGGTCCGCGGCGAGATCAAGACCGACCATGGCGGCGATCGCGAGGCCGGTCATCGGGAAGAGCGCCCCGAGCCCGACGATCATCAGGGTGACGGTGAGGATCACCCGCCGGCTCCGCGGCCACGGCGGCACCCCCAGCCCGCCCGCCGGGCGGCGCTTCCACCACATCGTTCCGGCGGTGACCGCGAGCAGGATGGTGGCGAGGCAGAAGCCCAGCATCGCGAACTGGTTCGCGCGGCCCCAATGCTCGCCCTTGTGGATCCCGATGCCGTACTGGATCGCACGGCCGACCGGGCCGAGGTCGGCGAAACGGATGTCGACCAGCGACCGACCGGAATGCTGGTCGAGGGAGATCACCCGCTGTCGGGTGACGTCGCGCGGGTAGGCGGCCGCCGCGTAGACGCCGTCGGCACCGACAGGCAGCGCCAGCTCGAATCCGCGGGGCATCTCCATGCGTCCCAGGATCGCGACGGCCTCGTCGATCCCGACGCTCGCGGCCGCCGCGGTATCCGGCGCGGAGCGCGGCACGGGCGCGTCCTGCAGGGTCCAGCCCGGATCCTCCAGCCGGTCGCGCAACGGCACCGTCGAGACCGGGCGGTTCGCCCAGAGCGCCGCCGGCTGGCCGAGGCCCGCGGCGTTCGACCATGTGCGCAGCTGCTGCCCCCACCAGATCGACCAGGGCAGTCCGGTGAGCGCCAGGAAGAGCAGCCCGCCGCCGGCCACGGACCCGGTGACGGCGTGGAGATCGCGCCACCACATGCGCCGGCGCGGCGTGGCGCGAATCGTGACGACGCCGCCTTTCTGGCCGCGCGGCCACCACAGATACGTGCCGGTCACGACCAGGATGACCCCGAAGCCCGCGACGATCTCTATAGCCGCATTCGCGAAAGGACCGAGCAGGGCCAGGCTGTGCAGCCCCCGAACAACCGCCATGAATTCGCGATCGCGGTCGACGCGGTCGAGCACGTCGCCGGTATAGGGGTTCAGGTAGACGAGGATCCGTCGCTCACCTACCGCCATCGTGACGCGCGCGGCGGCGTCGGGGGCGGGAGGATCGGTATAGGTGACGGGTACGCCGTCCGGCACCGTCTGCAGCGCGTTGAAGATCAGCCGATCCGGGCCGATCGGCACGGTCGTCCGGGGGGCGACCCTGTTCCGGTATGCGAACAGGCTGCCGTTGATCTCGTCCTTGAACAGATAGAGCGCGCCGGTCGCCGACAGGCTGATCAGGAAGGGCAGGCACAGCAGGCCGGCATAGAAGTGCCACCGCCAGACAGCCCGATAGATGGCGTCGCTGGACAAGCGCCGCGTGGCGGCCGCCCCGTATGCGGAGGCGCCGCCGTGAAGAACAATCGACATGAGGGAAGGTCCGGGCCTGAGCGATCGGGATCGGGATCGTCAGGCCCTAGGCGGACCTCGCGCGGTGTTGGAGTCGGCGGGAGGTCCGGTCGTCGGGATCGCGACTTCTGGGCGCCACGCGCAGCGCGTCGCCGGCGCCGAGGGCCAGGCCACGGCGGTCGGGTCGATGATCGGCAGCGTCAGTGTCCCGGCCTGCACGACGGTACAGCACGGGTGGACGTGCATCACCTTGCCGGCGGGTTCACCTGTGGAATGACCGGCACAGAGCAGGTCGTCCGGCCGGTCCATGGCCTGGGCCGGCGTGGCGAAGCTCAGAAAGGCTTGGAGCAGCAGCGCGTAGAGCGCGATCATGCCGATGATCGCGCGCCCTCGGACCGACTGGGGCTGGCACCGGCGCATCGGTCGATCTAGGCAGCCGCGCCGCTTGGCGTCAACGTGGGACGCCGGCCCGACACCGCCCGACGCGGCGGAATCTTGGTGATGCCACGCTGTCGGCCGGGCAGCGGAGAACAAAAAACCCGCCGGATCAGGGATCGGGCGGGCGGCTTCGGTGGCTGGGGGACCTGGATTCGAACCAGGACTAGAGGAGTCAGAGTCCACCGTTCTACCGTTAAACTATCCCCCAATCAGCCGTAAGCCCGGCGCATCCGATGTCGTAGATGGCGGGGCTAAACCCGCGCCGCATCGAGCGGCCCCGGGCGTGGCGGTGAGATAGGCGGAATGTTTCCGCAGGTCAACCGGGTGTTCTCCTGTTGACGCACCCTCGACGGCGGCCGTAACCGTGAGGCCGCGGATGCCGCCAGGAAGGGTGGCCGAGTGGTTTAAGGCAGCGGTCTTGAAATTCGCTCTCGGCCATCTCGCTTCGTCTCATCCTAATATCTTAACGCGTTGATCTGTCGGGCATTTCTGCCGCACTCGGTCGTTTCCATCTCGTTCCATTCCGGGCCGTGCTACCCAGTTGGGTAGCAAAAGCGGTAGCAATGGACGCGATCTGTTCCAGTGTCGCGATCGCTTAGCGCCAGAGCGGACAGCGAAGGCGGCGCCTTTAAAGATCACCTTTCCGACGTCGAATTTTTTATGACGCCCGTACCGGATGCAGGGGCGGCGTTCTTCAGCGTAGGTGACATCCTCGAACCGAGGAGGATGCGATGGTCTACGTGCTCATCATCATGCTGGCGGGATCAGGAGCGTCAGTCGGATCCGTCGAGTTCAACACCAAGGAAGCGTGCCAAGCGGCGTCGAAGGCGATCGCCGACTCCGGGCGTCCTTTTGCTGGCGCCTCCGCGATCACGGTGTGCGTCGCGAAGGGATAAGCCCGCACCTGATGCGCGAGCAGGGTACGTGAAGGGCAGTCACGGTTTGGCAAGCCTCGCTGTGCTTACTGGCCATGCCAGTGAGTTTTCGACCGTCTCACGGCTCATCCACGCTCGCCCGCAGATATGCCCCTCAGCTGTCGGGGCGGGCGTGGATGCCCACCGGTGCCTGCGCAAAACTGCGTGCGTTCGGCGACGGGCGAATAAACGCGACAGCTAAGCCAATAACCTCTATCGTTGTCCGTCGGCCCGCGTGCCGACCTCCGCGCCCGCCACCTGGTGGTCCCTCAATCCTTCGGATAGCGGGCGTGGATGCTGAAGGGTTGTGCCCCGTTCAGGCACGTTCTGTTCGCGGCAAATCAATCATAGATCAGCTAAGCGCGTAGTTCTGTTCGTGATTTGTCGCTAGAGAGTGTCAACTCAAATTGCGCGCTAAGCGCATGCGGCTTTCATCAGCTTGGCGAGCCCTTGGCCGGCTTTGCATCGAACTGATGCAAGCCCTCGGCGGGAGATGCGAAACGGTTTCGCATTTGGTTGGATCGGCGTAGGCTGGTTGCGTCAGCGGTGACGGAACGCATCGCTGACCTCCACGCCCGCTTCAAGTCTACTCTCCAGTGAACCGAAGGGCGGGCGTGGATGCCAAGGGGTCGCGAAACGCTACCCATCCCGTAAGTCGCCAACTTGGCGAGATACGCGACCGCAAAGTTTGCGCCTGCGTCACCGCAAATTTGCGGCAACGTCTCACCGCATCGCTGCCAGCGACGGCAGATCCGCCCGAGCTGCCAGGGCTTCGGCCTGACGCACCCGCTGCCGGGATCGGGCGAGAGCCGCATCCGCATCAGCCATCAGCAACTCGTGCCGGAACAGGTCGAAGCGGGCGAGCCGGAGCATCCGGACCGCGAGGAAGGCGTAGATCAGGCGCATAGCGGATGCCTCCGCATGTACTCGCGCAAGTCGGCCATCGCCTCGTCAATCCACTCCTCGAACGTCATTGCGTAGCGAAAGCGCAGCATGATCGCCGGAAGCGTGTTGCAAGGCTCCGCATCACAGGGGCTGTAAAGCTCCTCGATACGGTCGTTCACGGCGTCCGCCGGGACGCGGGCGAGACAATAGGCCTGCCACTCAGGCAACTTCTCTGCCTCCGGCCACTGAGGAATGGCGAAGTGCTGTCTTGCCTTCGACCAAGCCTCGTAGGCTTCGACCCATTGCGGCTTGAGGCGGTCGTACTCGTCCAAGAGCGCGACGAGTTGCGGACCGATGGCGAGAAGCCGGGCCTCATGGTCCGGCAGGACGGATTGAGCAGCGATTACCGGCACAGAGGCCAGCGGAGCCGCGAGGATAGCGCCGAGCGCGGCGCGACGGGACGTGCGGCTGCTCATGACTGTGCCCCCCTTGCTGCGTCGAGCGCATCGGCGAAATGCAGCTTGAGGTCGTGGCTATGGTCCAGCAGCAGACGGGCAGGCACGGTGAGCGCGTCCGCCGTGATCTCACCGTCTCGCTCGCCGAGGTACAGGAGCAGTTGCCCGATCCGCGCCACGGTCGCGATATGATCCTCCATCGCGAGGATGAATGTTAGTGCCGGGTTGCGCTCACTCATGCCCGGCCTCCATTGGTGGAGAGCACGGCGGCCACGAGCGTGCGAAGGTCGCGACGCCGGGCCTGCAAGGTCTCGCCGCGTCCGGCCTGGACTGCGCGGGACACGGGGCCACCGCTGGCTATGATTGCAGGGACCGGCTGCCGGCCGAGGCCCAGGCCTAATAACGGCTGCAGGCTGCGGTCAGCCTGAGCAAATCTGCTCAGGCCCTCTTTGTCGGACGGGCGTAATAAGGGCGTGCGTGTGCTATGGGCGTGGGTAGCCATGTCTGAACCAGGCCTTCAGTTCGTGGTGAGGCCCGACTTGGTGTTCCAAGCACCTTGTCGGGCCGCTTGCTGCTGCAAGCCGCTGCCTGTATAGTGTCTATACACAGCCGGCGTCAAGACACTGTCTATACATGCAGCAGAGAAAAAAGACGGCGCAGGTCAATTTGCGCATCGATCCGGCCTTGAAGGAGGCAGCCGAAATGGCCGCCAAGGAGGATCAGCGCTCGCTCACCTCCCTGGTCGAGAAGCTCCTCACCGAGCACCTGAAGGCGAAGGGCTATCTGAAGTGAGGCCGCTGGAGATGGCCGAGCCGCCGATCCGATAGCGGCCTGGGTCGGCATCCGACTACGAACGTGCGCGGACCTACACCGCGTCCGTATTCGCTCGCTAACTCACTCTCGCAGGCGTATACTTCGAGCCGAACAGGAGGGCGCTATGAGCACTCACATTGATCAGGACATTCCGGCTACCTTGATTTGGCTTGAAGAAGGAGCCGTTGCGACCACGCAAATGTTTCGGGCCCGGCCGGCTGACCTCACACACGGGCCGGATACATGGCCTCATTTCGACGAAGCATTTCGCAGCGCAATGCATATGCCCCGGTCAGATGAGCACCTGCCATGGATCAGAGTTGGAGATCGGATCATAGGGCCAGAGGATCTTCGGAAGATGTATGTCCCGAGCTCTGATGAAGAACTCTGAGCATTGCTTATAGATTACAGTTACAATGACCGCTGCTGCTTGGGCGATGCGTTGAAGGCAAAATCGCCCCAGGTGAGCTATGGGCGATCCCGAACCAGACTCTGCCTTCCGCGATCAATCGTTCCGCGTTGCCAGCGAGGTTGATCGCCCGCTTGCCTTGGTTTCAACGGGTCCCGCGCTCGACATGCTCGGCCGCAAATACGATCGGTTCAGGACCGGCGTGCCGCTGGAGGGCCTTGAGGCCGCGCGGTACCGCTCCTGAAGTCGTCCGCCGCACGTAGAGATAGCTCCAAAGGCGGAGCGGCCATGGCAAAGGCGTTCGGTGATGAACTCAGATATGAAGCGTCTATGTGCAGCAGCCTTCGATGCTTGCGAGCGCCGACCACCGCTGGCCGGCCGTGAAGATGCCGAAGCCATCGTCCGCGCAGTCTTGAAAGAGCTGCGGGAACCCAGTGAAGCGATGCGTGCGGCTGGGCAGGTAGGGCAACGTGCCTTTGACGTGATGCCCGGCGCAGGGAGCGGATACCTGTCGAGCGAGCCCTACACATTCGCCGCTATAATCGACTATGTCCTCGCCAGTCCTGTCTGACCCGAACCCCGGCTCGTGCAGGAGGCGCTGCAGGCGCCGTGCTCGCAGAAAGGGGAGAGCATGGCCCAGGATCGGAACGTCCCCAACCGGTCAGTGCGCCCATTACCCGAAAGCCTCAACCGGCTGCTGCTTAGCGACTCCAACCGGCCGATTGAGTGGATCGAGGATCCGTTCATCGGCCACCACAAACCCACCGTGTACGACCGCGTGCTGTGGTGGTTCAGCGTCGCGGCTTTCGGGGCGGCCGCGTTCATCACCAGTGCAAGCATGACGGTCAGGCTGCTGCGGTGAGCGCCCCAGAAGCCGCCGGCATCATCTTCGTCGACGAGAACGGCGAGGGGACCGGGGTACGGCGTGCTCGGACAGGCGCTCGATCTGGTCGCGCCTAGAGGCAACGGCGGGCGGGAGGGTGGACATGCCGGCGGGGTAGTGGCGAGTAGTTAGCGATCTGCCGGGTGGCGCTTCGATGATCGGCGCCCGCACCGCTACCTCGCGGAGTTCGACTTCCGGTACAACAACCGTGTGAAGCTCGGCGTGAACGATGCGGAGCGTGCAGAGCGAGCGCTCAGGGGCGCGGTTGGTCAGCGGCTAACCTATCGCTTGGCCTGACAATCCGCTGCTCCAAGTAGTGCAGATTGCACTACATACGGCGCGTTAGGCCGTGTGGTAGTGTGGTTTGCACTACGAGGTGGCTATGGCTGAGATAAGCGGCCGTCTCTTTCAGACGCGCCGTATGAGATAACGAACATGGTTGCGGACGAGGATATTTGGGATTTTGACGCAATTGAAAGACGGCAAGAAATTCTTGCAAGTCTCGCGGTTAAGGCGTGGCCGATATCATGACAAGTTCAAAACCGGGCAAACCTAAGCCCACGAAGCTCGGCGCCGAGACGCTGACGCCTGACGAACAGCGCCGCCAGTTCATCGAAGCCGCGCGTGAAGCTGGTGCCAGCGAGGATGAAGCTGAGTTCGATGCGGCGTTGAAGAAAATTGCAAAGGCGAAGCCGCCCCCGGCCAACGGGCAGTGATCTAGCCTCGCATACCGACTTACGGCAAGGTATCCTCGTCCTGTACGGACTCAATTGCTGCGATAGCGATCTGTATCTCAGCAATCTGCCGGATGGCGCTATGAGACGGAGTAGTGCTCATTTCGGCAGCAGCCGTGACGATGCTTCGACGACGGGTCAAAAGCTGATCCCGTAATTCGCTCAGCTTATCTGCTTTGCTGAGTTTGATTTCGACCAAAGATGCCAAATCGCGAAATGGCACCACTTTCAGTCCATTTTCGGTGCGACGAGCCTCGCGCACGTCAGAAGACGGGATCCGGTCCATGGTTGCGCCTGTCCAATGCAGGCCAGCGCACTTGTCGCTCAGTCACCGGAGCCTGAAAGGGTTCACCCGGCGATCATCCAGTCTTGCATGGATTGCTGACTCTGCATAGGCCAGACTCCAACTGCGGCGAAGGCTCGGTCCGTCGTATGTGCGAACGGTATAACCGCCATTGAAATAGCCTGCTGCAATCGCAGTGGTTGAGCGCTGGCGAGGGTTCTGATCGGCTTTTCAGCGACTGAACGCTATGGCGGCCCGGATCAAGCCGGCGGAAAGCAAAGAGAAGGCGAGGATTTCCACCATGTTCATCGGAAACTCCGAGCGCTGCAACCAGTAGGTTATATCCTGTCGGGCGTGATCGATCCTTGGTAGTGTTATTCAAAGTTAACAGCACTTGAAGGCACGCCTGAGGCGCTTCGAGGTGCCAAACAGCGGCGACGTTCGATTAACGGCCGAGCCGAACCGGGGCGTCGAGTAGGGCCCACTCGCAATTGGATTGCGGCTCGGCACGGAAAAGCCCGCACCGGCGAACCGGGCGGGCTAAAGGTGGAGACACCCGGTGCGTTCTGCCGAGTGACAGGCCGGATGGTAGCAGCGCCGTTTCCGAATGTGAGCCTGCCGCGATGACAGATCAGGCTTCCTGACGGCTCAATCAGCCTTCGCCATCTGCCGCCCATGGTTCTGCACCACGTCGCGGAAGAGGTTGCCGGCGGTTGAGGTCGTGACCCGAGCGTCCGCACCGGCTTTGTGAACGTTGACCACCACGGAGCCGTTGTTCTCGACCTTCGGCGTGGCCACGATGCCAGCCCTGCCGGCTGAGGCGTCGAGCCGGCCCTCGTCCTGCCGCATCGCCTCGAACGCCTTCCTGGCCTTTTCTCGGGCCGCCCAGCCCTCGCCGTCCGCGCGGCCGCTACGAAGGCGGTTGGCCTCCTCCATCGTCACGCCGGGCGCGTCCTTCATGCTGTTGGGCTTGAGGACCCGCGGCGCGCCGTTCGGCAGGAAATCACCGTCGCCAGCGAGGCTCGGCATCCGCGCAGGCGGCGCTTCGGCGTTCTGTCTACGGAGGCGATCCAAGAAGGGCTTGCGGATCGCATAGGCGAGGCTGTGGGCGCGCGGGTTCTCGTAGCTCTGGATACCCGCCCATAGCGACTGCTCACCAGTCTGCGCGCCGCGGATGCGATTATAGGCGCCACGGTACCGACCCATCATCTCGCGGCGGTACATCTCCTGCTGAACGCCGCGGTCCGTCCAGTCCTTACCCATCTCGGCTCCAAGCGCCCGGAGACGGGGAAACCGGTCGTTGCCCTTGGCATCGCTCCACTGAACCGTACCGAAAGCGTGCGGCACCCCGCGGGCATCCTTGTCGCCTTTGGCAGCCGGATCGAGGTTCAGCCCCGACTCGCTCTGCATCATGGCGATCTGACCGCGGGCCTGCTCCTCCGTGTAGCCCATGCCGCCCTGATCAACCGGACGGCGGAAGAACTCCATCCATGAGGCTACGTTGGCCGCCCCGCCTGCCGACATGCGGCTGCGGGAAGCGCGGCGGCCATCGTTGCCGGTGTATCCGGTCGGAGGCTCGCTGCCGCCACCGATGCTCGGCAACCGCGGCGTGCCGCTACCGAGGCCGTTGAACCGGCCAGCCCCAGGCCCGGCCGGACCAGCCTCGCCTCGGTAGCCTGGGCCTGAACCGCCACCCGGCAGGCTGGCACCACCACCGAGCCCCTGAAGCCTCCGGAAGCCGCCACCACCACCAAAGGCCGCGGTCTGTACCCGCGCGCCGCCAAACAGCCCGTCGCCGTCCAGAGACGATTTCTGAGCTGTGGCGCCCTGATCGAGCAGCTTCTGGAGCGTGCTCTCCAGCTCTTTCAGGTGCCGGGAATTCGCCTCCATCGCCTCCCGCAGGCGCTTGGCGCCGTCCTTGTCACCGCGCTCGTCCAGCTCCTTGAGCAGATCAGCCTGCAGAACGGCCTGCTCCTGTGCCGTGCCGATCTTGCCGCGGAGGGCGCCGACGGCTTCTTCGCGGGCAAACTTCTCATCGCCGGGCAGAGGAGCGAGGCGGCGGGCGAGCGGGCCGTGGCCACCGTCGAGGTGGCGCAGGCCCTCAATCACCTTGCCATTGTTGAAGCTGGCGATGGCCGCCGCGATCTCCTTGATGTCGTCGGCCAGCGGCTTCACAAGCGCGGTGGTCGCCAACAGCATTTCCTTCGCGGAGTCGCCGGCACCCTTCCAGTCGATCGCCCTCAGCTCGTGTGAGATGTCCTGCAGGCCGCCGCGCAGACCCTTCACGAAGTCGCCGCGCTGATCCTTGGCGATGCCGTCGATCCACTGGGTGAACTCGGACGCGAACGGCAGCACCTCGCGGGCGATGGTCGTGCCGATCGTCTGCATCGAGGTGCGAAGGTCGGCGATGGCCTGCTCGAACTTCTCAGCCTGGAGGATCGCCTTCGGGTCGAGCGGTCCTAGGCGTTCCTTCTGCGCGTTCCACACGTCGGCCAGCTTGCCGAGGTGCCCATCCGCGAGCCGGCCGAAGTCGGCGTTGCCGAACACGTGCTGGGCGAAAATTCCCCTTTCGACGGGATTTCGAATACTTTCCATGAAGGTGAGGCTCTTGCGGAGCTTCTCACCCTCGTCCGAGGTGCCACGGATGTCCTTGGCGAAGTCCTGAAAGGCTTTATGCCCGGCCGCGTCCGTGCCCTGCCGGTTGATCCACTGGTAGGTGTCGCCGATGCCGCGGGAGAACTCGCGCATGTTCCCGGCAAACGTCTTGGTGCCCGCCGCTACAGCATCCTGCTCAAGGCCGAACTTGCGGGCGACGGCGCCGAAGGTCTGCAGCGTTCCGGCCGCCACGCCGGTCTCCCGGCTGAGTGCCCCCAGGTTCGACAGGTTGCTGGAGAGCTTGCTCAGCGACATCGCCACACCGGCCACCGCCGCACCCGCGGTCAGGCCCGTGACGCCGACTGTCGCCAGCGCAGGGTTCAGCACCGTCGTGGCCGAGCGCGCCGTGGACTGGATCGCAGCCTCGGCCTTCCCCATGCCCTTGGCTAGGGTCTCGCCGTGGCTGGCTCCCTGTCGGGAGACATCGAGCAGCTGCGCCCGCAGGCTCTTCAACGGCCCGGAGAACCGGTCGACCACCTCGGCCTGCATCCGCAGGGTCTCATCGGCCATGACGGCCTCCTATGTCTGTGAGGGCGCTCAGGTGTAGAGCCCCGTTGGCGTGCCGCCGGAGCCCTGAGCCCCGCTGGACTGGGTCTGGTCGCCGCCGTTGTAGGCTTCCGGCAAGACGAGGTTGATGTCGGTGGTGGTGCCCTGTGGCCCCTGCGAAGAGGTCACGGCCTGGATCGCCAGCGACATGCGGTCCTTGGTGAACAGCATCGGCGAGTAGACCGACACGACATCGCCGATGTGCTCAAGCCAGAGAGTGTTCTGGTCCTTGAACCAACCCTGGACCTTGACGTTCACGTTGATCTGGTTGGCGAGGTTGAAGCCGTTTTCGTGCTGGGCCCGCATCCGCATGTCGGCCTGGTCGCCCGGCATCTCGGCGATCAGGTGGAAGGGTGCGTGCTCGGTGACGGCTGAGTTCTTCACCGTGGCGGTCACGTCCCGGGACGCGTCGCCGAAGTGGTCGTCGCTGCCGGGCTGCTGGCCAATCGACTGGATCTCGGAGAAGGCGTCCTCGTAGTTGAAACTCGCGTTCGCCGAGAGGATGTTCCTGCCTTCCTCCAGCTCGGCGATGGCACCTGCCTTGGGCTTCAGCCGGTAGCCGACGATGTCGGCACCCTGGCCGGGCAGCAGGTAGATGTTCCGGAACCGGCACAGGCGCTCGATGAAGGCGAACACGCTCTCGCCGGCCTGGACGTTGACCTTCGGAAAGGCCTTGTCCACATCGGTCGTGTCGCCCTTCAGGCTGAACTTGATGCCGTAGGGTTTGAGCACCGAGTTCGCGATCTGACTGAGGCTGTAGTTCTTGAACTCACCCTGTTCGTGATTGACTACCGACCGGGCGATCACCTGCGAGCGGGTCGTGCCCGTGATCTGCAGGCCGTGCTCCCGGGCATCGTAGGCTGGCTGCCGACCAGTGATGCGCCCCTCGGAGACGGCCTGCCGCCCGCCGAGGATCACCTCGCACGGATCGCCGATCCCAAGCTTCATGGAGGCGAAGTCAGGGGCGCTCTCGGCCGGCGCGGCTGCCGTGAAGGCGAACTTCGGGAACAGCTCGACGCCGCTCCTGGTGACCGACACCGTCTGCCAGTTCAGGTAGTTTTTGCCGTTCACCTTGATGGAGGCAACTTCCTGCGGCTTGGGCATGTCGGTCAGGGCTCCTCAAAATGGCAGGGTTGGCCGCGCCAGCAGGTCCTATCTACTGGCGCGGCCGTCCCTCGACCCGGTGAACCGCATGCACCCCGGGGAGAAGGGAAAGGTTTTGGGGCTTTGCGTCAGATTGACGTAAAGTCACCGGCGGCCGAGGGCTGCGCCGAGCTGCTGGCGCTCTGCCTCGAAGGCTGCGACGTCACGCTCGACACCGCGGCGGATCTCGGCATGACGCTCGCGCTTCTGCGCCTCGGTCAGGCCAGGCTGAGGCTGGCCCAACTGCCGGATGGCGGTGGCGTGCCGGTGTGCATGGACGAACCGCTCCCGGGTCAGCTCGACCTCACGCTGACGACGGATCTGCTCGTGCGCGGCATCCACCTCGGCCTCGATGTCGGCACGGATGCGCTGGCGCTCGCGTTCATCGACCTCACCGCGGCGAGCCTGCCAAGCCTGGAATGCTTTTTCAGAGAACACGACGCTGCTCCTCGGTGCGATCGGAATTGCTGAAGCGCGGCCGGCCCCAGAACGGGGCTGACCACAGGTAGCTGTCGGGGCCGGTGATGCCGGGAAGGTTGACGTATTCGAGCACGGATCGGTGCTCGACCGCCGGGTGCAGCGGGAGCGGCAGATCAATGGTGCGGGTGCGCCGCTCCCACTTATGGCTCTCCGAGTGCAGCTCTGGGCAATCAAAGGGACCAGCCCTCAGGCCGGTCTTCCGGTTGACGAAGTAGACCTCCTCCTTCGTCAGGCCCCTCACCTCCGGATAGTGCTGACCGTTGAAGACGGGCTCCAGCATGGTCGGGAGCGGATCGGAACCGTCCGGCAGAACTTCGTTCGCCGCAGCAATCGCAGCACGAAGGGTTCTCGCTCGGTTCAGGATCTCGACCAGCGCCATCGCAGCCGGCAGGTACTCCTGCTCCAAGACACGACGCCCTTCGGCCAGCGCCTCCTGAGCCTGGGCGTAGGCAGCGCGGCGGCGCGCCTGCTCGGCCTCGGCCTCGGCCGTCTCGATCTCGCCGGCCAGCCGCGTGCAGCGGATCTCAGCGACGGCCACTCGGCGCTCGACAGCGGCCACGGCGATCTCGTGCGCCTCCAGCTGGGCCACGTCCTCGGAGGCCAGAACGTCATCGCGGCGCTCCTCCAGGTCCTGCCGGGCCCGGACGGCATCGACACGTTCAGCCTCGGCGGCATCGAGGTCACGCCGCAGTCGTTCGAGGTCAGCGGCATCGGCCGCGCTGCCGGCGGCCTCTTTGCTCTTCCGTTTCATCAGCGCCATGCGCTCCACCTGTCGTGAACCGTGTGCGGCTCTTCAGTGCCTTGGCCGGCCGATACTATGGCTGCGGAGCCCGGAGGCACTGTTCCCGTTGTTCGACCGAGCCGCAGAGCCGTCAAAAGGACGCTCCGCTTTCGAGAATGCTACTCGAACAAAGCAACACGGCATGCACAACGCCGCATTCACGGCATTTACGGTACGGACGAAGAAATATCTGAGAAATTAAGATCTGAACTCAATCAGCGCGGTTGCGCAACCGCTGCTTTCGATCCATGTCGGTCATCTCGAAGATCGCTAGAGCTTCCCAAAAGCGGGCAAATGGCGACCGTCCTTTAACGTCGGCTTGGAGTATGGAGCGTCCTTTAGCGCTTCGGCCGGAACCGGATTTGGAAGCCTCAAGCAGCGCTTAGGCTGACCTGGGGACACTATGAATATGATCGGGCGAGCCGCGGATCGCGTGCGGATCGAGCGATGCTCGTTCAAGAACTGCGAGACCAGATGAGCGGAGCCGGGAGGTTTTTCCATCAATTAATTGGACATGGGGCGCCGATAAGAGCAGGGTTAATTTCTGAAGCATTTATCATTCCTCAGGCTTATTGTTGGAGGGTTCTATGACTAAATTCATCGACCCCGGCCCTGAAATGAAAAAGTTTTTACTTGTGAATAATATTGCCAGATACAAGGAGGCAATTTCTTTGATCCATTGGAGATCGGCTAATATTGGCTATAAGCAAAGGGAATATTTTATTAAAATGCTACGCGATGCCGAGAAAGAGTTGGATGACTTGTTGTATAGACCAAAGTCTAAGGAGATAAATCCAGGAAAATCATGAGAAATATTTTGTAAAATCGGGATAGATAGCATTAGTGTGCTGCTAAATCTTTGTTTATTGCTCCATTCGCCATCCTGTTCGGATCTTAGTGCGGTCACGTCGATTGAGTTCGGACCTCAAGCTAGAAGGCTATTCAGCCGGCGGAGCGACACTCGCCAGCGTTTACCGTACATCTTGCCGACGTCGCGCTCCCGGCACCACCGACCTATGGTGTCGACGTGGCGGCCGGCACGCGCCGCGGCCTGGGCGACGGTCAGTAGGTCGGGATGGTCGGCGCTCAATGGCCAGTGATCCGGCTCGACGGCCGCACCGGCACCCTGCTGGCATTCGGTGATGTAAGCCCAGACTGCCGACTGCGCTGCCTCGGCAACACTTTGAGCCGCGCGGGCGCGCTCGATCAGGTCGGCCAGGACCGGATCCGCGAAGGAAGGGTGCGACCGCACCTCCATCAACGCGGAAACTCCAGCCATGCGCGACGGCGCGGCTGCCAGGCTCGGCGAGCCTTGCCGGTGTTGGGATCAAGGACAAAGCCCGGCTCGGGTGCGTCCTCCATCTGCCGCTTCTGGGCTTTCAGGACGACAAAGCTGGGCTCAGCCCTGAGGCTGACGACCTCGACGTAGCGGGATGCGGGATGTTCGGTCATGCCGTTGCCTTCTCGCTGGCGGCATCCCTGGCCTCGACCTTGGCGAGGAACGTCTCGCAGGCGGCTTCATCGAAGGCGGATCCGATCTGCCGGGCCAGGGCGGTCCAGTCAGGGCCCGGGAAGTCCGCCGTGCCGCACAGCTCGCCTACGGTGAAGCCCTGGGAGAAGCCCTCGAACCCACGGGCCCCGAGAGCCTGTGCCGCCGCTTCGTCGAGACCGTTCGCGACCAGGACGCTGAGGGCGTAGGCGAGTTCTATCGGGGCGCCAGCCTCAACAGCACTCCGCGCCACGATGGTTTCCGCCCGCCCGATGATGCTGCGCGCGATCGCCACCTCGGGCTCGTAGCCGTCGACCAGAAAGGCATTCCGCATCAGGCGTGGCCGATCCGCAGCCAGTTTGCGTGCCCGCACCACGCCCTTGTCTTCGTAGGTCTGGCTTAACTGAGTCCGGTTGATCCAGTTAAGAGCTTCCTCGCGGTTCAGTTTGCCGTCCGAGCGTACTGGCAGGCCAGCCTTCACGTATTGGCTGACGCGCGCCTTAGAAATCTTCAGTTCGGCAGCAAGTGCAGCCTTAGTTGTGATTGCCATGAGTCGGCCACCGATTGTGAAGGGTTAAGTCGTTTTCAGCGCCTGAACCTAGACAGAAGCTGGACTAGTGCCGACCCTCGGGGGTGGGCGTAGAACCCCAGGACCCGAGAACTCGCATCAGGACACCCTCCATGCGGAGAGCCCGGTTGGGTCCCACCTCTCAGCCCCGTCCCGTTTCACCAGACAGCAGGTCGAGGCGTTCGACGCTTTCGATGCATTCCCGGCTGATGGCGTTGAGGACGCCGCAGGCGGCCGCGAAGCCGGCGCGTCGGTCCTCCTCGGTCAGATCAGGCCAGCGCCCCTGTAGGGCCATCGCTGCCGCTCCTGGCTCGTCTGGCAGGTCGTGGCTCTTCGTCAGGAGATAGGCGACGAGGTTGGGCGACCGCCGCGCGGCGTCGAGCACAAGGTGCTGCGCGAGGCCGAAGACGGGATCGGACACCATCAGGCTGCGCGCCTCAGGGCGGCTGAAGGACCGGCCGGGCCGTCGTCAGGATCAAGCCGGACACCATGACGGCTCAACTGCGCTCGCACGCTCTGTCTGACGTACTCGCTCATGGTCTGGCCGCGCTGGCGGGCTGTGGTCTCGACAGCTCGGGCGAGGTCGGTCTCGACCTTCAGCCGGAGCAAAGCATCTCGACGAAGTGGGTTAGTCATGATGTGGCTACGCCTCAAACACTGCGTAGCGACAACTATGTGCATTTACTGCGATGCGGCAAGAGTTTGGGGGGATCTGACTAAATCCCGCTCGCTGCCATTTCGTTGTCCGTAGTTACGAGCTGTTGTGTTTTGTTATATCCAGCCTGGAGTATTTATGCCAATATGTCGCACCCCGAAGGGCGTTTTTCACTTAGGGGCCTAAAGACTGAGCTGCGCCGTGAACGGTCAGAGAGTTCCGTATCAGCCTTTTCGCTGAAAGGAGTTCGCCATGAAAGCGCGTATCTATCCCGACGTGAACACCAGTTCTGCGAGCAATCAGGCCGCTAATAGGACCGTCCACCGTCGAGGTGAGGACGTTGATACGACGGACCAGCTTCCCAGCCCGTACTTGCTTGGGATCGCTCTGGCAGGCTCAGCGGTGGCTGCCCTGATAATCCGGATCGTCATTGGGTGAACGTTGCGGCGCGGCGTCGTCCTCCGTCGCGTCGCTTACCATCGGCCGCTGTCCCGAGACTTCCGATCCAAGCCTGCGTTCTCCGTGGCCATTCGACACGCACGGGCTGAAACCGGACCTTTCGTTGCTGCCATCGCTTTCATCTGACGAGAGCGAGGAATTGCAGATGCCCATCGACCATGTTGCCCACGCTCCCGCCAGTTGGAAAACGTTGATCATCACTACGATATTCATGTTCATGATCTTTATGGTCGCGTGGATGCTGTACTTGGCAAATTCAGGGACAACAGCGCAGCTGTCATCGCAGTAAGACTTGTCATTGTAGATACCGGCTACGTGCCGGCTTAATTAGATCAAGCCTAGTCCGGATGGGGAATTACGATGAACGCTCTCATTTTGCTGATCGCTAGGTTCATCCAATTCGTCGCTGGCGGCAGCGATAAACGAAGAAGCGCGTCTGAGAATATGGAGCAGGAAAAGGAAGCTCTTGGCGGTAATAGGTTCGTCAGAGCTAGGAATTTTGACGATGACTACCGGGAGGCTACGGACATACTGAAGGCTCGTATGGATAGACGGTTTCCGGACAATTATCGCGCTAGGTTAGGAACTAACGAGAGCGGCACCTACGATCACGGCCAGGATCGTGCTGCCGCCGTCGATACCATGTCGTCCGAGATAGCTACGGCGCTTCGGAACGGAGCCACCGTCAGACAGGCGGCGGAAGCGGGCGCCACGAGCGCTGGCATCTGAAGCAGGGATTGGCGGGCAACCTCCTTTAAGGAGGAGCGTGCGGCAGAGCGTATGAGGTGTTATTCTCGGGTTCAGCCGAGCACCTGCTGCCGAGCTGTTGGAGGGCTACTCCATGCGGCTCACATTAGGTCGTCACGGCGATTGGGTCGTCGATCCCCGCGAGTTAGCTGCGCGGCTCGATGTGCGCGTCAGAGACTTGAAGCGCCTGAAGCGGCAAGGGCAGGTCGACGCCAAACTCGCAACCGGCGACGGCCATGACGTTGGCCTGTCGCGCGTCACGGTTCGCCTGCCTGACAGGGGTTGGTCGGGCACTTTCGATCGGGGCGGTGCGCTCATCAGCGAAGACGCGTGGTGAGGTCAGCCGCGCCTCCCGCTGATCGGCGGGCGTCATGGCAGCAACTCGGCTGACCCATTCGGAGCCGCGTCCGAAAATATCTTACCCCCCTGTGCCGTTTGTGCCGTTGGCGCCGTTTGCATCGAAATCGGAGCTATCGGCGCCATTGGCACTGTCGGCACAAGGGGGGAGATCTTTTCAGGAACGGGGCTGACGCCAAAAGGGCGGTCGGTTTGCACCTCCGGGTGGACTTCGTAGTTCAGGGCCTTGCGCCCCTTGCCCTCGCCGGCTCGGGTGAACCGCTGGCGGATCAAGCCGGCTTCGACCAGCTGCTTGCAGGCCGCCTCCATGTCCGTCGCGTCGCGCAGCATGCCGCCAATCTGCCGCCGAACCTCGCGGGCGTTGAACTCGGCCAGTCGGTTCTGCCTGAGGTGCTGTGCCAAGAGCATCCCGCGCCGCTCGGCCACCGGGATCGTGGCGTCCCCGAATACACGCTCGGCCATCGGCAGGAAGTAAGCGTTCAGCAGGTCGGCCGCAGCGGTCACAGACTCTGGTGAGATCGCCTTCGGCTCCGACTCCTCAGTGCCTCCGCACCACCACAGGTACTCCAGTACTGCGGACAGACGCAGGCAGTGCCCCCGGGCCTTGCCGAGCGTGCCGGCGAGCAGGCCGCTGGCTACGTGACAGCGTTCGACGATGTCACGGGCGAAAGCCTCCAGCCGATCCTCAGCCTCGCGGGCGAGCGGTACGAGAACCGGCTCAGGGTGCCCGAACTCGTCATGGATCTGCAGCAGGTCGGTGAGCCGGGCGAAGGCCCGCTGCATCGGTCCGTCGTCCTGCGCGCCGCGTGCCAAGTGGAATTCCGGCTTGGTCTCCGGCCACGCCCATAGCAGTCGAGAGGCCAACCCATCGTCGGGACCGTTAAGGATCATCTCCAGCTTGTCGGGCTGCACGCCGCCCAGCACACCGATGCTGAGGTGCCGGATGCGCAGCGGCTCCGGGTTCTTCATCCGATCGACGACGTAGGCCCGGCCGCCGTACATCTCGATCGCGAACGCCCTATCAGACCCGCCGCCGCCGTACTTATCGAAGGCACCGAGCCAGCCGGCCAGTTCGTCACGGACCAGCAGGAGTCCGCGGGGCAGCCCCGCAGCCAGGGCGCCCAGTGCCTCGACGGTGGCGTCGGCCACTCGGATCCGCGGCCGGACCGGCGCGGGCGGTTCTCGGGCGTCGTCGGGCACGGTGGGGGGCGGATTGCCTGTCTTCACGGCGGTTTTGACCTCGACCTTCCAGGCCTCGATCCGGGCCTCGCAGGCCTGCTTGGCGGTGGCGTGCTCCTGCTGAACCTGCTCGAAGCCGTCCGCCATCCGATCCTCGGCGAACCGCACGAGGTTGAAGGCGGCATCCATGCTCGGCGACTTGGATGAGGACGGCGGCCCAACCTCGGCGCACCACAGGACCGGCGGCTCCGACCACGCGGTGCCCGCCTGCGGCCAGCGGACGTTGGCGATGGTGGCGCCGACGCTGGCGAGCAGGGCAACCGCCACGTAGTCGACCGGCGCAGACGCTCCCTTGGCCTTACGCTCGCACCACCCGGCCCACGAGCCGAGCAGATGCAGCGGGAAGGCCGGCGGGGATCGCCGACCGGTGCCGAGTAGGCTCAGGTCAGGCTCCGGCCAGGAACCAGCTGCCCCTGTGCCAGTAGTGCCGTTGGCGCCATTAGCTTTGGCATAGTCATTACGATGGTGATCGTCAGCGGCCGGGCCAAGGCGCGCGACCTCGGCGGCGAAGTGCTGCGCTCTCATAGGCGCGCCTCCAAATTCGAATGCGGATGAGAAGCAGGCGCGGCCTGGCGGCGCTCGCGTTCGGTCTGCTCGGTCAGATCGCCGAGCAAGTTCAGGGCGGCACGGAATTCGGCCGCCGCGCACTTCATGGTGTACCGGAGGCCAGCATCATCGCGCAGGACGGCGTAGTCGCTGACCATATCGGCGCGCATGCTGACCAGCGCCATCAGCTCAGCAATGTGGGCCCGAAGCTTGTTCGGATCGCCGAATTCGAAGTCGTCGGGGTTTAGGCAGGGGCCGCTCATGCGCGCCCCCAACGGTCATTGGTGGCAAAAGCCAGCTCAGCGACGACGGCCGCCATAGACGGAGTCAATCCAAAGCGGCGAGCCAGTAGGTCTTGCCTAAGCGTCTGGGCTGTCGTATCTCTCTGAACGTCGACCGCGAAACCGACATTCTTGGAGACCCGCCGCAGCCCGCGCTGTGCGCGGGTTTTCTGCTTCATGGCTTAGGCAGCCTCCGCGCTCGTGTTGACGGAGAGGCCCAACATCCGCTCGAACGGAGCAACGGGCACGAGTAGCAGACGGCCGATCTTGATCGTCGGGATCTCGCCGCGCTTCACTGCCTCGTAAGCAGAATTGCGGCTGATCCCGAGCCAGCGGCCCGCTTCCTCGACGCTGATGGTCTTCGCTGCAGCGCGTCCCGGTTGGTGAGAAACCATTACGATACCTCCTTACAACTGAAAGAAGGTTACTGTCGGTCCTTGACCGTCGCAAGCCATCGCGTAAACTCCTGTAAGCGTGTTTTGGAGAGCGACATGGGTAAGCGTGGGCCGGCGCCCAAAGGCGAGTACGCCTCACAGAATTCGGTCTTATCGGTTCGGATCACATCCGATCTGCGCAGCCGCCTGGATGAGGAGGTTGTAAAGAACGGCAAAGGCCTATCTCGTGAAGTAGAGCACCGGTTGCGTCGGAGCTTTTACGACGATGATAAGATCAATGATTATTTCGGTAGTCGTCGCGACTACGCCATTCTCAAGTTGATCCACTCCTCGATCGAGGCAGTCACAAATCTGGAAGATCCGAACGCCGACTGGACCAAGGATCCATATTTGTTCAATCAAGCAGTTCAGGCGGTGAGCACCGTTCTTGAGATGATACGCCCGAAAGGTGAAGTTCCGTCGGCTGTGAAGGGTCTCGATCATGGAGGAAATAAGCAGGGCCGACTCCGAGCCGCTCTACTCTTGCGTGAGATCAAGGAGGCGCCTCTTGGCTTCCGCACAAATCCCGCCAGTGATGAAGAGCGGCTTATTGGCCGGCTCAAAGATGACCTAGGCGATCTGGCTGAAACAGCGACCTTGCCGTTCAAGCGAGTGGCAGAAATCCCGGAAAATCTGCTGCCGATATTTGAGAGATCGAAGAAAAACAGGACGACGTTTGAGGCTGAGTTGGAAAAAGAGTTCGGATCCAAACCAAAGAAGCGAGCGAAGAAATCATGAAGGGCCATATCCGTGAGCGCTCGCCCGGCAAGTGGGCGATTATCCTGGATCTGCGGGATCCGGAGACCGGGAAACGCAAGCGGAAGTGGCATTCGTTCGCCGGCACGAAGCGAGAGGCGCAGAAGGAGTGTGCCCGGCTGATCACTGCGATTGGGGGAGGGGACTACGTCGAGCCGGCCAAGGAGACCGTGGCAGCGTTCCTTGATCGGTGGCTTGAGCACATGCGGACGTTGATCTCGCCCCGTAGCCACGAGCGCTATGCCGAACTCGCCCGCAAGAACATCGTGCCGCTGCTCGGCAGCTCCGTACTGACGAGCCTCCGACCGGAGCAGATCTCGGCAGCCTACGCCAAGGCGCTCGTGAGCGGCCGACGCGACGGCACCGGAGGACTGGCCCCGCGCTCTGTCCATCACATGCACAGGATCCTCAAGCAGGCGCTCAGGCAGGCCGTGAAATGGCGCATCTTGGCGCGGAACCCGGCTGATGCCGTGGACCCGCCGAAGGTTGAGCGGACCAAGATGCGGGCGCTGGACGCGAACGAGACCGCCGCGCTGCTGTCGCACTTCCGACCGACCAGGATGTTCGTGCCGGTTCTGCTCGGCGTCCTCTGTGGACTGCGGCGAGGCGAGGTCACCGCACTGCGTTGGCGCGCTGTCGACTTCGCCACCGGCCATCTCGCAATCATCGAGAGCACCGAGCAGACTAAGGCCGGCACTCGAACGAAGGACACCAAGAGCGGCCGATCCCGTCGGGTCGCCCTCCCGTCCTTCGCGGTCGAGGAACTGCGCCGGCATCGATCCCGGCAGGCCGAGGAGCTGTTGGCTCTCGGCGTGCGCCTTAATGACGACGACCCCGTGTTCGCCCAGGCCGATGGCCGGCCGGTTCAGCCCAACAGTCTCACGCACGAGTTCGTCCGGATCCTGGCGCTCTCCAAGACGCTGCCCAGGGTCCGCTTTCACGACCTGCGGCACAGCCACGCGACGCAGCTGCTGGTGAACGGCGTCCATCCGAAGATCGCTCAGGAGCGCCTCGGCCACTCCTCGATCGCGATAACGCTGGACCTCTACTCCCACGTGCTGCCGGGGATGCAGGAGGACGCGGCCGCGAAGGTTGACGCTGCCCTCCGGGCGGCCATAGACAGGTCCGCCGGATGATTGGGTAGCAAAGCGGTAGCAAACGCCGCTTTTCGGGTCTGCACTTTGAGGCGGATTATCCAAGCGGGACAACGGCTTGGAAGGGTGGCCGAGTGGTTTAAGGCAGCGGTCTTGAAAACCGCCGTGGGGGCAACTCCACCGTGGGTTCGAATCCCACCCCTTCCGCCGCATCCGGGCGGGAACGCGGCAATCCCGGATTCCCATGCGCAAACGCGGGCGGCCCATGCCTCGAATGGCCATCGGCATGTCCAGCAGGGTTCGGCGCCCGCTCGCTGCGCTGCGCAGGCGCCTGATCCGGTGGGCCGGCGCGTGATCCGCACCGGCGCGTTCGGGTCCCGTGCGGGCGTGGCTGGCTCGGTGCGCGCTCCGCATGGACGGCGCGGTGCGCGATGGACTGAACCCGGGACGAGGCGCAGCCCGACGGCCCCGTGTGCCGCGACATCGTAATCGACGGCACGATCGCTGCGGTGACGGCGGCGGGGTACCGGGCCGACATCGCAGCGGCGAGGGGGGCGACGGCCGCCACGGCTTCAACCTCGGCATCGCGACACGCCTCGCTCACGGCGTGCGGCACGGGGTCGAGGTGCGCCGCTCAGCCGACGAAACGATGATCTGCGCCATGACCGCCGACGCAGCGAGCGTGCGGCGACCGCTGCTCGTCGCACAAGGCTCCACTGATGGCGGGCGGGCCAGTCCGCCCGGCGCACCGGACGGTCTTCAGGCGCGCCGAAGCTGGCTGGATATCCGCAACTCCGAGGCACGGCTCCGCGTGGCTGGGACGCGCGACCCGGGCTGGCGCGGCTCGGCTTGGCGGATCTGGTCGAGCAAGAGGGGGCGGGCGAAGTAGTAGCCCTGCGCGCAGCGGATCTGCGTCGCGCCGAGCAGGTAGGCGACCTCCTCGAAGGTCTCGACACCTTCGGCCACCACCGTCATGCCGAGTGCCGCACCGAGGGACTCGATCGCCTTCAGGACGATCTGGCTGCGCGGCCGCTTGTCGATGTCGGTGATGAACGAGCGGTCGATCTTCAGCTCGTCCGCGGTGATGTCCGCCAGTGCCGCCAGTGACGAGTAGCCGACGCCGAAATCGTCGATCGAGACCCGCGCGCCGATCGCCCGGATTTTCGGCAGAACCTCGCGCTGGAAGTGGCCTGTGGTGAAGAAGGCCTCCTCGGTCAGTTCCAGCACGAAGCGCTCCGCAAGGCCGGTCTCGCCAAGCGCCGCGCAGAACCCGGTCATGAACGGCACATCGCAGGCCTGCTTGGCGGCGATGTTGAGGCTCACGGTGACGCCCGGGCCGAACACCTCATCGATATCGGGCATCGCCCGCACAGTCTCGGTCAGGAGCTGGAGGGTGATCTCGTTGATCAGCCCCAGTTCGATGGCGAGGGCGATGAATTCGCCGGGCGCCTGGATCATGCCCAGCTCATCCCGCCAGCGCAGAAGAACCTCGACGCCAGTGACCGAATGGCTGCGCATGTCGACCTTCGGCTGGAAGGCGCAGCAGAAGCAGCGGTCGCGGATCGCCAGTCGAAGGCGTTGCTCCACGGCCATGCGAGCCGTTGCGGCTTGGCTCATCGCGTCGTCGAACAGGCTGACGCCACCCTTCAACTCGCCCTTCACCCGGTACATCGCGTTGTCGGCCTGTCGGGCGAGGGTCTCGTAGGTGTCGCCATGCTCCGGAAACAGGCTGAGGCCGATGGAGGCGGAGGCGAAGATCTCGTGCCCGTCGATGAAGAACGGCTGCTTCAGGCGCTCCGAGATGGAGCGCACCGCCGCGAGCGCCTCATCCGCGTCGGCAATGGGGGCAAGCAGGAGCACGAACTCGTCGCCGCCGATGCGCGCCAGAAGGTCGGTCTGACGCAGCGCCCCGCCGATCCGGTCGGACACCTTGCGCAAAAGCGCGTCACCCGCGGCGTGGCTGTAGTAGTCGTTGATGTGTTTGAAGTTGTCGAGATCGATGAAGGCCAGGGCGAATTGGTCCCCCGGTGTGGATCCCGCCAGGACATCCGCGATGCTCTGCTCGAACATCGTCCGGTTGGGAAGCCCGGTCAGGGCGTCGATGAAGGCCTTGGTGAGCAGCTCCCGCTGAATCCGATGATGGTGCGTGACGTCGGTCAGGGTGGTCAGCGTCAAGCCGGTCCGGCCCTCCAGCACCGGCTGCGTCTGCGTCTCGACCATCCGATCGTCGATGAGCTCGACATTCGTGACGTCCCGTTCGCCGACAGCTGCGGCGGGACGCGCATGGATGGCCTTGTCGCCGAGGCGACGCGCGGCGGCATTGGCCAGGATGCAGTGGCCATGCCGATCATGGACCACGACGCCCACGGGAAGGGCCTGTATGGCCGCTTCGAGCAGTGTCTCGGGCTCCGGGAAAATGGGTTCGCTCATGCCCCGCCCTGCTGCCAGAGCGGCTTGGCAGCTTGGGCGCCGGTCTGCGTGGCGGTGTCGCCGGCCTCGAGGGGGCGGCGCAGCAGACGGCGATGCACCTGGTCCAGTGCGGCGCCGTGCAGACCCTCCGGGCCCGTCTCGCGGCCGAGACGCGCGGCGGCCGGTTCGGCGTCGTGTCCCATGGCCTTGTTCATGGTGGCGCCCCGCCAGCGCTCGACGACAGCGCCCACGAAGGCCGCGCCGGCGATCGCCGCGCCGTCCTCGCCTGCGCGACCGCTCACATCGTTGCGCGGGTGACGCGCCGACGGAAGCGGACGGAAGGTCATCCGCGCCGGAATCGGGACGCCCTCGCCGAAGGCGATGACTTCGCCCGTGCCCAGCGACGGCACGAAGGTGAGCAGATTGGCTGCATCTGACACGGCCGCCGCCAGGAAGGCCTGGTCGCGGGCATTGGTCATCCGCATGGCGAACAGGGTGCTGCATTGCGACATGATCGTCGCGTCGAGTTCGGCCGGACGCTGCGTGACCAAGCCGAGATGGACGCCGTGTTTCCGGCCCTCGCGGGCGATCCGCGACAGGGCGCGACGCGTCGGCGTGAAGCCGACCGAACGATCCGCCGAGGCAAAGCGGTGAGCTTCCTCGCAGACGAACAGCAAGGGGACCGCGCCCTCGCTCCAGACGCCGAACTCGAAGGCGAGCCGGCACAGGACACAGACGACGGCATCCACGACCTCCATCGGCAGGCCGGCGAGCTGCATGATCGTCATCGGCCGCCCGTCCGGATCGAGCCGGAAAAGGTGCGCCAGGATCTCGCCCATCATGTCGCCGCCCACATTGGCGTTGTCGAACATGAAGCCGTGCCGGGGATCGTTCCGGATCGCCTCGATCCGGGTGATCAGCCGATGATAGTGCATCCGCGAAACGCGGTTCTCGAGCCGCCCCATCCGCTCGTCGATGAGCGCGAGCAGGTCCTGCAACATGTAGGGGACCGGCGTGTCGATCGTGTAGCCGGCACCTTTGCCGAACGTCCGCTTCACGATCTGCCGATCGCTCGCTTCCTTGTACTGCGCGTACTTGCTCTTCGCGAGGGGGATCACCTCGGCCAGGATCTCGATCTCCTCGTCCACGGCCGGCCGCCCGCCGTAAACGACGTCGGCGATCTCTTCGAGGTTGAACAGCCAGAATGGAAGCTTCAGGCTGCGCGGGTTGATCACGCTCGCGCGGTCACCGAAGCTGGCGGCGTATTCGTTGTGGACGTCTAGCAAGAAGATGCGCACCGCCGGTTTGGCGCGCATCACCTCATCCAGAATGACGGTCACGCCGCTCGACTTACCGACGCCGGTGGTGCCCAGCACCGCGAAGTGCTTCGAGAGCAGGTCATCGATCTTGATGCAGGCTGGGGTGTCCGGGTCCTGGTAGAGAGCGCCCACGGCGGCCGTGTTGGCCGCCGACACGTGGTGGACGATCCGGAGATCCGCGGCCGACAGCAATCCGACGGTGTCGCCGATCGCCGGGTAGCAGGTTACGCCGCGGCTGAAGCGGTGTCCGCCCTGCGCCGCGACGATCTCGCCCAGCAGATCGAGGCTCGCATAGGCGCCCGGCTGTCGCCCGGGCTCGGTGCCCGATGATAATGTCGTGACGATGCCGACAAGCACGGCGTCGCCTGCCCGGATGCGGACCAGATTGCCGACGGTGACCCGCACTTTGGGACGCCCGTCCCGCACGATGAGTTCCAGATGAACCTTCGATCCCTCGACGGAGGTCACCAAGCCCATCTGCGACGCGGCATCGTCGTCCCGAAATGTCCCGTCGCCGCTCAGCATCATCCGCACCCTGATCCGAATTCGAGTCGGCCGGATATTGGGTACTCATGATTAAAGTTCTGACAAAGAATATCGCCCGACGGAGGGATGCTTAACCGTTGCCTTATGCGTTCAAACCATCGGCAAGGTTGTATTGGATGTTCCCGATTTGAGGCCCGCGCAGCCGCAGAAACCAGTTCGGTACGGCGAGCCGGTCAGAGCGTGACGGAGCCTTGCGCAGGGCGTCGGGGTCGGGCGCAGCGCAGCGCCTCCGGCTGCCACCGCTTCCGCAAGGCGGACTCGACGGCGTCCCAGCCAGGCCGAGCTTAGGGAGCCTTTCCGTCGCTGAAAAGCTCGCGCATCCAGCATTCACCGGAAATGCGCGCGCCGTTCTGCGTTACGAACGCGTAGGGAGAGTGCTCCACCACCGCCCCGCCGCGATTGCGGATGATCCAGCGGAAACATCGGGGATCGTTCAGGCACGGAACGATCTCGACCGTATGGGAGCGCAATGTTTCGATCGACATGTCCCGTTAACGTCCGAGCGTGGAAATCCGCTCCACGGGCCGTGCGTGAAGGGTTACGGAGTCGTATGAGCGCGGGCGCGCTTTGCGCCTTTCCAAGGATGCCGCATGCCGATCAAGGCCCTCAACGACCGTAAGAAGCTGTCGAGCGACTTCAACGAGGCGAATGACGCCTTCATCGACGAGGTGCTGAGCGCATTCCAGGCCGGCCGAATTCCTGCCGATCTCGCCCGCGCCTATCTCGCGCATCCCGTCGCGATGATGCACACGGACGGGGCGCAGGCCGTGGCCAACTATTTCGAGCGCATGCTGGCCCAGCGGCCGAACATCGACTGGACGCCGGGCGGTTGATTGAGGCACCGGGAGCCAATGGAGAGGGAGCGCGGATGACCGTTGACGAGATCGAGGACCTGAACCGGGCCCGTGCCGCCCTGGCACGGCAGAGGAACGCCATCGCGCGGCGGTTGGGTGGCCTCGACGTGGCGCCGATCTCCATGGCCGAGGACCTGACCCGGACTCTGCTCGCCATTGAGGCGGTGGACCGCGCACTGGTCGATGCGGGCCAGCCGCATATCGATCTCTGCCATCAGCCGGAGGCGTAGCCCCGCCGTCGTGCCGCAGGACGTCTTGCGCCGAACTCCCGGGCGGGCGTACAGGCTCGGGTGCTCTGAGGAGACCCGACGATGTCCGACCGCCTGCCCGGCTTCAACACGCTGGCGATCCACGCGGGCGCCGCCCCCGACGCAGCCACGGGCGCGCGGGCCACGCCGATCTACCAGACCACCAGCTTCGTGTTCGACGACGTCGACCACGCCGCGTCGCTGTTCGGGCTCCAGGCCTTCGGCAACATCTACACGCGGATCACCAACCCGACGAACGCCGTGCTGGAGGAGCGCATCGCCGCGCTCGAAGGCGGAACCGCCGCCCTTGCGGTCGCCTCCGGCCACGCGGCCGAGTTCCTGACCATGCACGCCCTGATGCAGCCGGGCGACGAGTTCGTGGCCTCGAACAAGCTCTACGGCGGCTCGATCAACCAGTTCAATCACTCATACAAGAATTTCGGCTGGTCGGTGGCCTGGGCCGACAACGACGATCCCGCCTCCTTCGAGGCGGCGATCACGCCGCGCACCAAGGCGATCTTCTGCGAATCGATCGCCAATCCCGGCGGCGTCATCACCGACCTGGCGGCCCTCTCGCAGATTGCCAAGAAGCACAACATCCCGCTCGTCGTCGACAACACCATGGCGACGCCGTACCTGATCCGGCCCTTCGAGCACGGCGCCGACATCGTGGTGCACTCGGCCACCAAGTTCCTCGGCGGTCACGGCAACTCGATCGGTGGCCTGATCGTCGACGGCGGCTCGTTCCAGTGGGCCGGCGACGCACGCTACCCGATGATGAGCCAGCCGCGGCCGGAATATTCCGGCATGGTGCTGGCCGAGACCTTCGGTAATTTCGGCTTCGCCATCGCCTGCCGGGTGCTGGGTCTGCGCGACCTCGGGCCGGCGCTGTCGCCGTTCAACGCCTTCCTGATCCTCAACGGTATCGAGACGCTGCCGCTGCGCATGCAGCGCCATTCCGACAACGCGCTGACGGTGGCCACCCACCTGTCCCGGCACGAATCCGTATCGTGGGTCAGTTATCCGGGCCTCGAGACCGACCGGTACCACGCGCTGGCCAAGCGCTACACGCCGAACGGCGCCGGTGCCGTGTTCACCTTCGGTCTGAAGGGCGGCTACGAGGCGGGCGTGAAGCTCGTCTCGAACCTCCAGCTGTTCTCGCACCTCGCCAATATCGGCGACACCCGCTCGCTGATCATCCACCCGGCCTCGACCACGCACCGCCAGCTCACCGACGCGCAGAAGACAGCCGCGGGCGCGGGACCGGAAGTGGTGCGTCTCTCGATCGGCCTGGAGGATCCGGCGGACCTGATCGAGGATCTCGACGCCGCGCTCGCCGGCTGACGGATTTTCGCTCCGCCGTGCAATTCCGCCGTCATTGCGAGCGCAGCGAAGCGACCCAGGGTATCGCGCCCTGGATCAGCGTCGCGTTCTTGGATAGCTTCGCTTCATTCGCAAAGACGATGGCGCGGTGAGGACGTTGAACGGCAGCCCGCTCAGAAGGCCTCAGCCTCCAGCGCCATGGTGCTCTCGGCCCCGGCCTTGATGCGGGTCAGGCGGAGGGCGGTCTCCGGCAGCATCCGCTCCATGAAGAACCTGCCACTCGTCAGCTTCGACTCCCAGCGGGGGGAGGGCGCCTCGGCGTGCTTCGCCAGCGCCGCCTTCGCGATCCGCGCCCACATGTAGCCCAGGGCCACGAGGCCGAAGAGGTGCATGAAATCGGTGGCGCCGGCCCCGGCGTTGTCGGGCTTGCTGAAGGCGTTCTGCATCAGCCACATCACGGCCCCCTGGAGATCGTTCAGCCCGGTCTGGAGCGGCTTGGTGAACGCCGCCATGGCCGGATCCTCGCCGTTGTCCTTCAGGAAGGTCTGGACCTCGCCCAGGAAGGTCATCATCGCCCGACCGCCGTCCTTCGGCAGCTTGCGGCCGATCAGGTCCATGGCCTGGATGCCGTTGGCGCCCTCGTAGATCATGGCGATGCGGGCATCGCGCACGAACTGCGACATGCCCCATTCCTCGATGTAGCCGTGGCCGCCGAGCAGTTGCTGCGCCTCGACCGCGTTGGCGAAGCCCTTGTCGGTGAGCACGCCCTTCACCACCGGCGTGAGGAGGCCGAGATGGTCGTCCGCCGTCTGGCGCTCCTTCGCGTCCTCCGAGCGGTGCAGGATGTCGGCCTGGAGCGCGGTCCAGAGCATCAGGGCGCGGGCTGCCTCGTTGAAGGCGCGAATCTGCAACAGCGTGCGCCGTACGTCCGGATGGACGATGATCGGGTCGGCGGCCTTGTCGGGCGCCTTAGCGCCGGTCAGAGCCCGGCCCTGCAGGCGGTCCTTCGCGTAGGCGGCGGCGTTCTGGTAGGCGACCTCGGACTGGCCGAGCCCCTGGACGCCTACGGCGAGCCGTGCCTCGTTCATCATCACGAACATGGCGTTGAGGCCGCGATTCTCCTGGCCCACGAGCCAGCCCGTCGCCCCGTCGTAGTTCATCACGCAGGTCGCGTTGCCGTGGATGCCCATCTTGTGCTCGAGGGAGCCGCAGGACACGCCGTTGCGCGCGCCGAGGGAGCCGTCGGCATTCACCAGAACCTTCGGCACCACGAAGAGCGAGATGCCCTTGGTGCCCGCGGGCGCGCCCTCGATCCGCGCCAGGACGAGATGAACGATGTTGGCGGCGAGGTCGTGCTCGCCGGCCGAGATGAAGATCTTGGTGCCGGTGATGCCGTAGGAGCCGTCGCCGTTCGGCACGGCCCTGGTCTTGAGCAGCCCGAGATCCGTGCCGCAATGCGGCTCGGTGAGGTTCATGGTGCCGGTCCAGGCGCCCTCGACCATCTTGGGCAGGTAGAGCGCCTTCTGCTCCTCCGTGCCGTGGACCAGCAGCGCCGCCATCGCGCCCTGCGTCAGGCCGGGATACATGCCGAAGGCGAGGTTCGCGCCCGAGGCGAATTCCTGGATCGCCGTGTTCAGCGTATGGGGCAGGCCCTGGCCGCCATAGGCCTCAGGCACCGACAGGCCCATCCAGCCGCCGCCGGCATAGGTGTCGTAGGCAGCCTTGAAGCCGGTGGGCGTACGCACCGAACCGTCGGCCTCCCGCCGGCAGCCCTCGATATCGCCCGTCCGGTTGAGCGGAGCGAGAACCTCCTCGGCGAGCTTCGCGCCCTCGCGCAGAACCGCCTCGACCACGTCGGGCGAGGCGTCGGCGAACCCGGCCAGATTGTCTCGGGCATGGAATCCGAGGACATCGGTGAGCAAGAACAGCGTGTCCTCAACCGGAGCGCGATACTGCGGCATCTCTGGCTTCCCCCGTGTTGCGCGGGCCTCTCGGATCGGCCCGCTGCGTTGGCTGCATGTAAACGCGACGCTGCCTCCGGAGCAACGGCTCCGCCCTGCGAGCACGCGACACGCCCGGGTGTTTCACGCCGCGCCTCGGCCGCAGCCATTACCGCGGCAACCGAACCTTAACTTCGTGTTTACCAAGAAAGTTAATGGTCACGCTCGAACGATCCGACGCGTGCGTTCGCGGATACCGAATTCCGGTGCCGCTCTGCGCCGAGGACGCGGACGCCGAACGCTGCCGACGACAGGCCACCGATGACCCGCAACGCGATGCCGCAGCTCGACAGTTTCGATCCCGAGGTGCTCGATGCGGCCCGTGACGTGGCGGCGCGGGCGGGCGTTCCGCTCGAGACCTGGATCGCGTCGGTGATGCCGCAGCAGCAATCGGCCGCCCCGGGGAATCGCCGGCATCGCCGTCGCCACCGCGCCGAGCAGCTCGCCCACGGCGGTGCCCGGCTCGAATCCACGGCCGAGCGCTCTGCGCCGGTGACCTCGGGATCCGACCATCCGGCGCATGCCCCCGCACCGCGCGCCGACGGTTACGGCCAGGGCATCGCCGCGCTGATGGACCGCCTGGACGGTCTCGACCGCGCCCTCGACCACGAGCGGCGCGCCGCGCAGGAGGCCGAGGCGCGGCGGCTCGCGGAGATCGAGGCGCGGATCGAGCGGGCCCTGAAGGCCGCCCCCGTCCAGCAGGTGACCGAGCGGCTCGGCGATATCGAGCGCCGCATGTCCCAGCTCGGCGATCAGGTCGCCGCGACACGCCAGCCCGGCCGCCGCGCGCGCCCCGCCGCCGCCGATATCCGCAGCGCGGTCCAGGATATCCGTCAGCGCCAGCGCGAGTTGGCGGAAGCCGGCGAGCCGGGAGCCGGCGCGGTGTCGGCCGACGGCGGCGTCGTCGCCAGCATGCGCCTGGATCTCGCCCGCCGCCTCGAGGCGCGCATCGAGGAGGGCGTCGCGCCATCGACCGCCCTGATCGAGCTTCAGCAGGAGACCACGCGGCTGCGCGAGGCGATCAATCAGCTGGCGACGAGCCGGGACATCGGCGCCCTTGAGCAGGCCGTCGTCTCCCTGGCGAGCGGCATCGAGCGGGCGCAGGCTGGCACCGATCTCACCGCCATCGCGGTCCCGATCGAGCAGGTCCGGGCCCAGGTCGAGCGCTTGGCCGAGGAGGTGGCGGAGAACGTCCACAGCCGCGTCGCCGAGGATGTCCGCCGCCTGGCCGAGCGCCTCGACTCGGCGGCGGCGACGCGCGCCGCCGATGCGGACGATCACACCCTCGCCGGTCTGTTCGCCGAGCTCGAGGAGATCCGCCGCCAGATCGGCGCGCTCGCCGGCCCGGAGCGGATCCAGGGCCTCGCGCAGAGCCTCCAGGCGGTGAGCGCGCAGATTGCGCAGCTTCAGCGAATGGGTGCCGGTCCGGACCTGAGGCCGATCCTCGAGGAGATCCGCAGCGACGTGAAGATCGCTGCGCCCGCCGCGCTGGCGGAGCAGATCCAGTCGCTCGCCGAGAAGGTCGACGTGCTCTGCGCGCGCGACGACTGGTCCGAGCGTGCGGGCGACGCGAACATCGCCCGTTCGGGCGACATGGCCTCCATTCACGCCATGCTGCGCAGCCTCGCCGAGAAGGTCGACCAAGTCGGCACCCGGTCCGAGCACGAAGGCCTCGACGCCCTGGAGCGGCAGGTCGTCTCGCTGGCGGGCCGCCTCGACGCCCCGCACAGCGCCGATCCGGCCCTGGCCGGTCTGGAGCGCACCATGGGCGACCTGCTGCGGCAGGTGACGGCGCTCCGGGACTCGGCGCCGAGCGAGGCCGTCGTGGAGCGCGCCGCGCGCAACGCGGTGGCCCAGACCCTTCAGAATTCCGGCCTCGGCACGGCCGAATCCGGCGAGATCGGTCTGCTGCGCGCCAGCTTGGCGGACATGCAGGCCCGTCAGGTCGCGTCCGATCAGCGGCTCGGCGCGACCCTCGACGGGGTTCAGTCGGCCCTCGAGCGCCTCCTCGTCCGGCTCGGTCCAGCCGAGGCCGCTTCGGCGCGGGCTCCGTCCCTCGACGAGCGCCTGATGTCGTCGACGAGCCAGGAGGTGCCCATCGTCTCCGCCGGACCGCGCGCCAAGCCGCGGCGCGACGGCGTCGAAGCTGCGCGCCTCGACGACCTGCTGGAGCCCGGCAGCGGCCGCCCGACGCGCGAGCCGCGCACGGCCCGGGAGCCGGCCGGCCGCCGGCCGGTGCAGGAGCGGCCCGGCGACGTCGCCGCCGCACGGAGCGCGGCCGAGCCCAAGTCCGAGAACGACATCAAGACCAGCTTCATCGCCGCCGCACGCCGCGCTGCCCAGGCGGCGCAGGCTGAACTCGCCGCCGAAGCACCGGCGGAGCGCCGGGAGGCGCGGGGGGATCGGGTCGCGGCGGTTCCAGGGGCGACGAGCGGGCGCCTCGGTCGGCTGCGCGCTGAGATCGATCGCCGCCGCCGGCCGCTGCTGCTCGGACTCGCCGCCATCGTGCTGGCATTGGGCGCGCTCCAGGCGATCACTATGCACAGCGCGGACGAGCCGCGGCCGGCGACCCCGACGAGCCAGAGTGCGCCATCCCGCGACGATGCGGCCGATGTCCAGAAGGCAGCCCCGAAGGAGGCGGCCAAGGATGTCACGGAGGCGAAGCCGACCGTGACCGATCCGACCACGACGCAGGCCCTGCCCAATCCCACGCCCGCGGAGGTCCGTTCCGACGCCAAGCCGGCAGTGCCGCAGGTCTCCGGGATGAACAGCCTGCAGGCCGATCTCGGCAACCTGCCTCCGGCTCTGGCCAAGGTGAAGCTCGCCGCGCTGGACGGCGACGGCACCGCGATCTGGGATCTCGCCACCCGGGAGGCCGACGGCCGCGGCATGCCGCGCGACCTCTCGGTCGCGGCCAAGCTCTACGAGAAGCTCGCCTCTGCCGGCTACGCTCCGGCCCAGTACAAGCTCGCGGGCCATTACGAGAAGGGTTCGGGCCTCGTTCGCGACCTCGACAAGGCGAAGCTGTGGTACGGCCGGGCCGCCGAGCAGGGTCATGCCCGCTCCATGCACAATCTTGCGGTGCTCTATGCCGAGAACCCCGGCGCGAACGGCAAGCCGGACTTCGCGTCCGCGGCTTCGTGGTTCCGCCAGGGCGCCGAGTTCGGCGTCCGTGACAGCCAGTACAATCTCGGCGTCCTCTACGCGCGCGGCCTCGGCCTGACGCAGGATCTCGTTCAGTCCTACGCATGGTTCTCGGCCGCCGCGAGCCAGGGCGATGACGATGCCGGGAAGAAGCGCGACGACGTGGCCAACAAGCTGAGCCCCGCCGATCTCGCCAGCGCCAAGAGCCTCGCGGCGAACTTCAAGCCGCGAAAGATTGACGCGGCGGTCAACGAGCCGCCCGCGCCGAAGGCCCCCGTCACTGCCCCGATGTCCCTGCTCGGCGCGCCGCTGCCCAGCGCCGTGCCGGCCGCCGCGCCGCCGCGTCGGGGCTGAGACCAGGCCGGGACTTGGGCCCACCGCGGCTTCGACCTTGACCACCGTGCGGCGATGCGGGAACGCTGCGGCATGGCGGCGTCGGACCGGGGGTCGGATCGCGTGGGTCGCCAACGCTTGCCGACGCCCGGAGGATGGATGGCGCACCGGAACTCTGTCCCGCTCAGCGCCGTGGTACTCGGCGTTGCCGGGCTCATTCCCTTCCTCGGCTTCGCGGCCCTGGCCGTCTCGGGTACCGATGGCGGCCTGAGCAGCATCGGCCTGTCGCCGCGCACCATCCTGTCGGCCTATGGAGCCGTGATCGCCTCGTTCCTGGGCGGGATCCGCTGGGGTGCCGCTGCGGCGCGCAACGGCGGCAATGGCGATTATCTCGTGGCCATTGTCCCATCCCTGGTGGCCTGGACCGCGATGGCGGCGCCCGCACCGTGGGATCTGCGCATCCTCGGCGGTCTGGTGCTCGCCTGGGGGCTGATCGATCAGGATCTGCCCCGTCGCGGCCTCGCGCCGCTCTGGCTCGGTCGTCTGCGCCTGGTCCTCTCGGGCGTTGCCGGGGCTGCGCTGCTCGTGGCGGCCTGAGGCCGGGCGCTGAACCCTGCGGGGGTCGTGCGCAAGCCGTCAGGATTCGCGGGTCATCTCCCGCAGGAGGTTCAGCACGGCGTTGCGGCGCGCCGGCGACTTGAGCGCCCGGAACAGCGCGGTGACCTCCGCGCATTCGCGGTCAGTCTGATCCGCTTCCGCGAGCCGATCCGTCTGCAGGAAATAGGTCGGACCGACATTCAGAGTGGCTGCGATCCGTTCCAGCAGCCAGCGTGTCGTGGGCGGAGTCACGTCGTCTGTCATGCCGCTGAAACTCGCACTCCACCCCCTGGACCATGTCGAACGGCGGAGCTTTCCGGCGCGACCCTAGCCTTTCAGCGTCCGCGATTCCATCCTCAGGTTGCGCTCGACACATCATTTGTCGCAATGCGTGCATCAGTTTCGTGATCGGGCATGCCGCATTCGAAGCACCTGGACCGGACCTTCAGCGTGATGCGCGATCTGGAGCGTGCCGCCTCGCCCGTCGAGATCGCGCACCCGCTTGCCGGCGCCTTCGCCCGCTACGGGGGTCTTGTACATCATGGCCGGGATCGTCGCGGAACCCGCCCTTCCGGCGCGGCGGCACGCCGGCTTCGTGCTGGCGAACACCATGCCGGAGGGATGGGGCCGCCGGTCTGTGACGCAGGGCTATGCCCGCCATGACCCGCCGGCTCTGCACCAGCGCGACGCCGTTCGACTGGAGCGCCGTGGCGCAGGCGCTCCGGGCCGGACCGACAACTTAGTTAGAGACGGCAGGGGGGCAGAACAGCCCGTCCGCGCGCGGCGATCGCAACGGCTCGCATCGCGGCAAGTGCCTGTCGTCATGGAGGCTTACCGGCCGGAACCCTGCGGTTTCTCGCAGTATCCGGGCCCTCGCGGAACGAAGACAATCCACGCCTTGTCAACGTGAGGTTTCTTCGTGATCCAAATCGGCACCCCCGCCAACGCGGATCGCTACGCCACGCTCGGTCCTGATCTCCGAACCCGCTTACCAGGTGGCCTGACCATGATCTTCGACCGCGAGGACAGCGCGCTGGACGCGCTCGCCGCGCGGTGCCTGCGGCTCCGCGAGCTCATCGACACGGTCGGCGATCTGCTGACGCGGGCCGCCATCGATCTCCTGCTTCTCGATGTCGACGAGGCCCTGGCGGCGACGTGTCCGCAGGAGCGCGCAAGCGGCGCGTGAGGCGGCCGCCGGCGGAACGCGGATACAAAAACGGCGGGCGCCCCGAAGGACACCCGCCGCGTTTCGCGCCGGTGCAGGAGCCTCAGGCGCCCATCGCCGTCTTCAGGTTCTGATCGACCTTGTCGAGGAAGCCGGTGGTCGAGAGCCACTTCTGGTCCGGCCCGACGAGGAGCGCGAGGTCCTTGGTCATGAAGCCGGCCTCGACCGTGTCGACGCAGACCTTCTCAAGAGTCGCGGAGAACTTCGCGAGATCGTCGTTGCCGTCGAGCTTGGCGCGGTGCGACAGGCCACGGGTCCAGGCGAAGATCGACGCGATCGAGTTGGTCGAGGTCTCGCGGCCCTTCTGGTGCTCGCGGTAGTGGCGGGTGACGGTGCCGTGGGCGGCCTCGGCTTCGACAGTCTGTCCGTCCGGCGTCATCAGCACGGAGGTCATCAGGCCGAGCGAGCCGAAGCCCTGCGCGGCCGTGTCCGACTGCACGTCGCCGTCGTAGTTCTTGCAGGCCCAGACGTAGCCGCCCGACCACTTCAGGCACGAGGCGACCATGTCGTCGATCAGGCGGTGCTCGTAGGTGATCCCGAGCGGCTTGAACTTCGCCTCGAACTCCTCCTCGTAGACCTTCTGGAACAGGTCCTTGAACCGGCCGTCATAGGCCTTGAGGATGGTGTTCTTGGTCGACAGGTAGACCGGGTACTTGCGCGCCAGGCCGTAATTCAGCGACGCCCGGGCAAAGTCGATGATCGACTGGTCGAGGTTGTACATCGACATGGCGACGCCGGCCTCGGGGAACTTGAACACTTCCTTCTCGATGACCGTGCCGTCATCGCCCTCGAACTTGATGGTCAGGCGGCCCTTGCCGGGCACCTTGAAGTCGGTGGCGCGGTACTGGTCGCCGTAGGCATGGCGCCCGATCACAAAGGGCTGGGTCCAGCCGGGCACGAGGCGGGGTACGTTCTTGCAGATGATCGGCTCGCGGAAGATCACGCCGCCAAGGATGTTGCGGATCGTGCCGTTGGGCGAGCGCCACATCTCCTTGAGGCCGAATTCCTGCACCCGCTGCTCGTCGGGAGTGATGGTGGCGCACTTCACGCCGACGCCGTGGCGCTTGATCGCCTCGGCGGCGTCGACCGTCACCTTATCGTTGGTGGCGTCGCGGTGCTCGACGCCGAGGTCGTAGTACTCGAGGTCGACGTCGAGATAGGGGTGGATGAGCTTGTTCTTGATCTCGGCCCAGATGATCCGGGTCATCTCGTCGCCGTCGAGCTCGACGACGGGGTTCGCTACCTTGATCTTCGCCATGGACCGATGCCTTCCCGCGTTGTCCCCGCGCACGGCATGCAAGGGCCGTGCGGTCGTTGTCCCGGGAGCCGTGTCGGGCGCCCCGGGCCGGAATCGCCCCGCGACATAGCGCGGGCCATCCGGCGACGGAAGGCGCGCGCTGTCATCCGGGCGGCATCGTCACTCACCCCTCGACGGGCGCGGGTTCGTCATGCCAGACGGCCGCCATGACGAGCCGAGACGCACGGGGCGACACCCCCGAGGATGCCCCCAGGAAGGTCACCGAACTGCCGCCCGGGATCGCCCCCGCGGTGATCCTGGTGGAGCCGCAGCTTGCCGAGAATATCGGCATGACGGCCCGCGCCATGGCGAATTTCGGTCTGTCGGAGCTGCGCCTCGTCAACCCGAAGAACGGCTGGCCCAAGAAGGGCGTTCGCGAGGCGGCCTCCGGCGCGACGCACGTCCTGGACGGCGCTGTGATCTTCGACAGCGTCGCCGAGGCCATTGCGGATTGCCGGTACGTGCTGGCGACCACAGCGCGGGAGCGCGGGCAGATGAAGCGGGTCTTCGCGCCCGACGAGGCCATGGCCGAAGTCGTGGCCCGGGAGGGCCAGCGCACCGCGGTGATGTTCGGCCGTGAGCGGGTCGGACTCACCAACGACGAGGTGTCGCTCGCTGACGCGATCATCACCTTCCCGGTTTCCCCGGATTTTCCCTCGCTCAACTTGGCGCAGGCGGTCCTGCTGGTCGGCTACACGTGGCGGCAGGCGAGCGGCCGGGCGCAGCTGCCCTTCACGGGCGAGCTGCTCTCGCCGCCGGCGACCCGCGAGGCGCTGGTTGCGCTGTTCGGGAGCCTGGAAGCCGCCCTCGGCGAGGCCGGCTTCTACCCGCCGGAAAAGAAGGAGATCATCGCCCGCAACATGCGCGACATGCTCCACCGCATGAGCCTGACCGAGCAGGACGTGCGGACGTTTCGCGGGGCGCTGCGGGCCCTGACGCGGAAGGGCGGCTGATCAGCCGGAGGCCGGCTTCACCTCCGGGGGCTTGCCGCCGCCGAAGCACCGGCCGACCGCCTCCCAGAACGCCGTCTGCTCCTCGGGGGTGCACTGCGCCATGCGCGCCTCGACCTTCGCGCGTCCGGCCACCGCGTCGGGCGTTGCGGCAACCTCGGTCTCGCTCGGGTTTCTCGCCTCGGCCATGGGCAATCCTCCGTTGCAGAACGAAAGCACAGCTGAGCCGTGCGGTTCCGTTCCGCGGCGCAATCAGGCATGGAGGCGGCGATTCGCGGAGCGGCCGCGCGGCGCCGGAACGAGGGCGGGGGATCGGGTGCGGCTCAGCGTGGACAATCTGGCCTGCCGCCGCTCCGGCCGCCGCATCTTCGCCAACCTGTCCTTCGCCCTCGGACCCGGCGATGCCCTGGCGGTGACCGGGCGGAACGGCGCGGGCAAGTCGAGCCTCCTCGCCATCCTGTCGGGCCGGCTGCGTCCCGATTCCGGTCGAATCACGGTCGGCGATGTCGGCGAAGCGAGCCTGACCGAATGCCTGCACGTGGTCGGCCATCGCGACGGGCTGAAGGGCTCCCTGACGGCGGGGGAGAATCTCCTGTTCGCGCAGCGGCTCTTGGGCGCGCCGCGGCTGGACCCGCGCGCCGCGCTGGAGCGGCTCGGCCTCGGCCACGCACACGACCTGCCGGTGGCCTATCTCTCGGCCGGCCAGCGGCGGCGCGTGGCCCTGGCGCGGCTCCTCGTCTGCGCACGGCCGCTCTGGCTCCTGGACGAGCCGACTGCCGCCCTCGACACGGCCTCGCAGGCGGTGCTCGCCGAGCTGATGGAGGGCCATCGGGTCGGCGGCGGCCTCGTGATCGCCGCCACCCACCAGTCGCTCGGCCTCGCCGGCGCGGCGGAGCTGCGCATCGAGAAGGCCGCCGCGGCACCGGTCGCGGACGTGCTGGAGGAATGGGTGTGATGCGCGCGGTCCTCGCCCTCATCGCCCGCGACCTGCGCCTCGCGGGCCGGGTCGGCGGCTCCGGCGCCCTGTCGCTGGTCTTCTTCCTGATGATCGTAGCGCTGGTGCCCTTCGCGCTTGGGCCCGATCTCAATCTGCTGTCGCGGATCGGCCCGGCAATCCTGTGGCTCGCCGCCGTGCTGGCGACGCTGATCGGCCTCGACCGCCTGTTCCAGGCCGACGAGGAGGACGGTTCCCTCGATCTGATGACTGCCGCGCCGGTGCCCCTCGAACTGGTGGTGCTCGGCAAGGTCGCGGCGCACTGGCTGACCACGGGGCTGCCGCTCGCCCTCGCCGCGCCGCTCTTCGGCCTGCTGGTGGCCCTCGACGGCACCGCGATGGGTGCGACGTCCCTGACGCTGCTGGCCGGCACGCCGGCTCTGAGCTTCATCGGCGCGGTGGGCGCGGCGCTGACCGCCTCGATTCGCCGGGGCGGCCTGATCCTGGCCGTGCTGGTCCTGCCGCTGATGATCCCGACGCTGATCTTCGGCGTCTCGGCCGCGCAGGCGGCGAGCGGCGGGACGGTGCCGTTCCTCGTGCCGCTGGCGGTGCTGGCGGCGCTGACGCTGATCGCCGCGGTGGTCGGGACGCTGGCGGCGGCGGCGGCGTTGCGCTGGCCCGAATAGTCGAAGCTCGCTGGCGTGAGCCGGCTAGCGCGCGTCGTTGTACCGGCTGTGCTGCCGTCTGCTTTCAGGATGACTACGGTCGGGCACGCCGAGTGCTTCCCAGGTCCTGGGCCGTGGCCGAAGCCCGCGATCCGGAATTGCCTCTGAGCGCGTTGACGCGCGGCGCCCCCCTCACTATACAAACCGCTTCGCCGAGGGGCCGCGCTTTCGCGCGCGCTGCGTCTCGGCCATCGCCAGACAACCTGACGCGACGACCGATTCCCGGCCCAGCCGGCCCGTCGGCATCGCCCGACGAGAAACACGAGGACGTACATGGCCAACACCGCTTCGGCCAAGAAGATGACCCGCAAGATCGCCAAGCGCACGGCGATCAACCGCTCGCGCCGCTCGCGCATGCGGACCTTCGTCCGCAAGGTCGAGGAGGCCATCGCCACCGGCAACCAGCAGGACGCGCTGGCCGCCCTCCGCGCCGCCGAGCCCGAGATGATGCGCGCCGCCCAGCACGGCATCGTTCATAAGAACAACGCCTCGCGGAAGGTCTCGCGCCTTGCCGCCCGGGTGAAGGCACTCGCTGCCTAAAACGTCACGCACCTCCAAGACGATTTCGAGCCCGGCCTTCGCGCCGGGCTTTTTCGTGCGCGTTGTCCTGGCTCGGGTGATCGCCCCCGGGTTCCGCGTCGCCGCGAACTGTTAACCCTATCCAAGAATCAACGCGATTGCGGAGTCCGGAAACCGCGTGTAGCTTAACAGAAACTGACCCTGGTCAAGCAAAACACGACGATTTCGGGACTCATACGAATCAATCTGATTCGCCAAGACTCTAGCGTCCGTGTTCTGCGCCTCCGGGAACACTTGCGAATGGGAATCCGCGCCGTCCCCACAAGTCCCACTGTTAAAGGAACCGTAGGTAATTGTTGATAGGCTCTCCCAATCGGCAAAAGTTCCTCGCGGTGGGGTTGACTCCGTCAAGAGGACTCTGTCCCGCCCGTTCTTGCGGGACGCTGAAGGCGTAATTCGTGCGTACGCGCGGCCTGCGGACTTCCGCGGGCAGCGTCGGGAGAGCCAGTGATGCGTGTCGACGGAACGGTGGCGAGCGAAGACGACGGGGGCCGCAGCGGCGGCAACGCGGATTACGGGTCCGCCTGGGCGCGGGTGAAGCGCCGGCTGAGGGCTGAGCTTGGCGAAGATGTGTTCGCGAGCTGGTTCGCCCGTCTGGAGCTGGAGGCTGTTGCCGGCGGAACGGCCCGACTGACGGTCCCGACCCGCTTCCTCAAGAGCTGGATCGAGTCGCACTATCTCGACCGCGTGCTCAACACGTTCAAGGCCGAGGTCGAGGAGATCGCGCGGATCGAGGTCGGCGTACGCGGGACCGGCGCCCCGGTCCGTCCGGTCGCCGCAGGCGTTTCGAAGCCCGGCCCGGCGAGCGGCCCGCTCGCCCGCCTCCACGCGACCAGCGCGCCGATGCCGGTCGCCGCGGTCTCGCCCACGTCCGAGGCGCGCAATGCCGAGGCCGGCGGCGATCTCAGCGGCACGCCGTTGGACGCGCGGCTGACCTTCGCGAGCTTCGTGATCGGGCGCTCAAACGCCCTGGCGCATGCAGCTGCCGAGCGCGTCGCCAATCACCAGGGGGAGGGCGCGCTCTACAACCCGCTCTACCTCCATGCCGGCGTCGGGCTGGGCAAGACCCACCTGCTGCACGGAATCGGCCACGCCGCTCGCGAAGCCGGGCGCCGGGTGATCTACCTGACCGCCGACCGGTTCATGTACGGCTTCGTCAACGCCCTGAAGACCCAATCGGCGCTGGCCTACAAGGAACGCCTGCGGGGCATCGACCTGCTGATCCTCGACGACGTCCAGTTCATCCAGGGCAAATCGATCCAGGCCGAGTTCGGCCACACGATCAACGCGCTGATCGATGCCGGCCGCCAGGTCGTGGTCGCCTCCGACCGGCCGCCGACGGAGCTCGAAGCGCTCGACGAGCGGGTGCGCTCGCGGCTCGGCGGCGGCCTCGTCGTCGAGATCACGGCGCTCGACGAGGCCCTGCGCGTCTCGATCCTGTCGGCGCGGCTTGCCGCGGTGCGGGCATCCCATCCGGGCTTCGATGTCTCGCCGCAGGTGGCGGCCTACGTGGCCCGTGCGATCACCGCCAACGGCCGCGACCTCGAAGGCGCGGTGAACCGCCTGCTGGCCCACGCCACGCTCACCGGCACCGCCGTGACGATGGAGACCGCCGAGAGCGCGATCCGCGACCTCGTGAAGAACCGCGAGCCGAAACGCATCAAGATCGAGGACATCCAGAAGCTGGTCGCCTCGCGCTACAACGTCTCGCGCTCGGACATCCTGTCGGAGCGGCGGACCGCCGCCGTGGTCAAGCCGCGTCAGATCGCCATGTACCTCTCGAAGGTGCTGACGCTGCGCTCGTTGCCGGAGATCGGCCGCCGGTTCGGTGGACGCGATCACACCACGGTGCTGCATGCCGTGCGCAAGATCGAGAAGCAGATCGGCGAAGATTCGGTGCTCGGTGATGAAGTCGAGCTGCTGAAGAGGATGCTCCAGGACTAGTCGAGCATCTTGATCTTCTGGAAGAACCTGCCCACGCCGGAGCAGGTTCGTTCCGGAAAGGCTGCGGGGATCTTCCCGCGCCGGCGTGATCGGTGCCGCCCCCGGACGATCACTGCCAAATCATTGCTGCTGTCACGCGCCTTTCGCCAGCGCCCTGCTTTCGGGGCTGGCGGAGGGTGCGCGCGCCGTGGCAGACTGGCGCGAACCGAGACGGCCCTGTAAGGCCGCGTCGCCGACCGGCGAAGATCGACGCCCCGGGGGAGTGCTGATGACGGACGCCTTCATCTACGACCACGTTCGCACGCCGCGCGGGCGCGGCAAGGCGGACGGCTCCCTCCACGAAGTCACCGCCCTGCGGCTGGCCGAGACGGCGCTCCGCGCGCTCAAGGACCGCAACGGCCTCGACACGAGCCTCGTCGACGACGTGGTGCTGGGCTGCGTCGATCCGGTCGGCGAAGCGGGGGGCGACATCGCCCGCGCCGCCGCACTGGTGGCCGATTACGGCGCGCATGTCCCGGGCGTGCAGATCAACCGCTTCTGTGCCTCCGGTCTCGACGCCGTGAACTTCGCCGCCGCGCAGGTCATGAGCGGCCAGCACGAGATGGCGGTGGGCGGCGGTGTCGAATCGATGAGCCGCATCGGCATCGGCGCATCGGGCGGCGCATGGCCGGTGGACCCGGCGATCGCCATCAAGTCCTACTTCATGCCGCAGGGCGTGTCGGCGGATCTGATCGCCACCAAGTACGGCTTCAACCGGGACGATTGCGACGCCTATGCGGTGCGCTCGCAGGAGCGCGCGGCGAAGTCCTGGGGTGAGGGCCTGTTCGACCGCTCCGTGGTTCCGGTCCGCGACGTGAACGGCATCACGCTCCTCGACCGCGACGAGCATATGCGTCCCGGCACCGACATGCAGTCGCTGGCCGCGCTGAAGGCCTCCTTCGTGCAGATGGGCCAGATGGGCGGCTTCGACGCCGTTGCGACGGACGCGCATCCGGACGTCGAGACGGTCGAGCACGTCCACCATGCCGGCAACTCCTCCGGCATCGTGGATGGCGCGGCCGCCGTGCTGATCGGCTCCCGGGCGGCCGGCGAGGCGGCGGGGCTGCGCCCGCGCGGCCGGATCCGCGCCTTTGCCAATATTGGCTCGGACCCGGCCCTGATGCTCACGGGCCCGGTGGACGTCACCCGCAAGGTCCTGGCGAAGTCGGGCCTGAGCCTGTCGGATATCGACCTGTTCGAGGTCAACGAGGCCTTCGCGGCGGTCGTCCTGCGCTTCTGCCAGGCCTTCGACCTCGACCCGGAGGCGGTCAACGTGAACGGCGGCGCGATCGCCCTCGGCCACCCGCTGGGCGCCACCGGCGCGATGATCCTCGGCACGGCGCTCGACGAACTGGAGCGGACCGGCAAGGAGCGCGCGCTGATCACGCTGTGCATCGGCGCCGGCATGGGCACCGCGACCATCATCGAGCGGGTGTGAACCACCGCGTGTGAGGGAGCGGCGCACCGCCGCTCCCCAAAGTCCGGGAACGCTGCTAGAGGCGCGGGCGACGTCCGGCCCCATCATTGGGCCGGACGATAAAACAACGGGAGACAAGCCCTTGAACCGCCTGATTGCGACGCTCTGTCTGGGCGTCACCCTGAGCCTGCCGGTCGCTGCACGTGCCGATGAAGCCGCGGACCGCGTCGCCGCGGCCACGACGCTGGTCAACAAGACCCTGATCAAGAACCTCCAGACCGGGTTCAACGTTGCCCTGGAGAAGACCGTGGCGCCGATGCCGGAGGCCCGTGCCGAGGCCGTGCGCAAGGAATTGCTGGACGAGTTCGAGAAGCAGCGGACCCTCATGGTCCAGGGACTGTCGAAGGATTACGCCGAGAAGTTCAGCCTCACCGAGCTGAAGCATCTCGACGAGATCTACTCCGATCCGACCTACCTCAAGTTCCAGACGATGAACGCCGATCCGAACTCGTCGGTGACGGCGATCTCGCAGAACTCCGTCACCAAGCTGCTCAACATGCTGGCGGTCGCTTCAGCGACGGACAACACCCCGAAGCCAGGCGCCGCGCCGGTGCCGCCGATTGCGGCGCCGGCTCCGGCCCCGAAATAGGCGATGGAGGCCGCGCGTGTCGGGCCGGCCTCAGGCTGCACGCGCGGCCGCCACGGGTGTGAAGCCCGCGACCCGGGGCAACGCCTGCAGAAGGGGCTTGGCGAAGTGATAGCCCTGAACCAGCGTGATCCCGATGCTGCGCAGAGCCTCGAGCTCCGCCGCGGTCTCAACCCCCTCGGCGAGCACCGTCACGTCGAGGGCGCGAGCGATGGCAACGACACCGGAGACGATGGCGTATCGTCCGGCATCGCTGTCGAGGCCGCGCAGCACGTCCATGTCGATCTTAATGAGGTCGGGGCGGAAATTGGCAAGCAGGCTCAGGCCCGCGAAGCCCGCGCCGAAATCGTCGAGGGCGGTCAGGAAGCCCTGCTTCCGATAGGCGGCGACGATGCCCTTGACGTGATCGAGGTCCCGGAAGCGTTCCTGCTCGGTGAACTCGAACATGATCCGTCGGTGCTCGAAGTCGATGCGCCGCGCCGCCTCCAGCGAGGCGCGGATGCAGGCATTCGGCTCGTAGACCGCGTTTGGCATGAAGTTGATCGAGAGCCGCGTGGCGCTGTCGCGCGGAAACAGCGCGCCTGCGAGTTCAATCGCCTTCACGCGGGCGACCTGATCGAACTGGTAGCGGGTCTCGTCGGTCACCCGATCGAGGATCGTGTAGGCCGGCTCGCCGCTCGGGCCGCGCACCAGCGCCTCATAGGCCCAGACGGTGTCGTCCGCGAGGTCGAGGATCGGCTGGAAGGCCATCGTGAAGTCGAAGTCGAGCTTGGTGCCGGCGCGACAGGCGCGGCAGCCGGAATCCTTCGTCATGTGCGGCTTTCGGTGATTGCCCCCGGCGAGCGGACAATGGGCGGCCGCGCTCAACACAACCTTAACGCAAGCGCGCCGGCGGATCGTCGGCGAAACCCAGGGAGGACGGCACCGTGACGCTGACCGATTTCCGTTTCGAGACCGATCCCGACGGCATCGCTCTGGCGATCTGGGACATGCCCGGCCGCTCGATGAACGTGATCACCGAACGCGTGATGGACCAGCTCGAGCAGGTCATTGGGCAGGTCGCGTCCGACCCGGCGATCAAGGGTTGCGTCATCGCCACCGGCAAGGACAATTTCTCCGGCGGCGCCGACCTCACCATGCTCCAGGGGCTCGGCCGGGCCTACGAGCAGCTGAAGGCCGAGCAGGGCGAGGAGGTGGCGATGCGCCACTTCTTCGAGGCCTCCCGGCGCCTGTCGCTGCTGTTCCGGCGGCTGGAGACCTGCGGCAAGCCCTTCGCGGCGGCGATCCAGGGCCTGTGCCTGGGCGGCGCCTTCGAGCTCGCGCTGTCGTGCCATTACCGGGTCGCCTCAGACGACGGGAAGACCCGGGTCGGCCTGCCGGAGATCAAGGTCGGCCTGTTTCCGGGCGGCGGCGGCACGCAGCGGGTCGCCCGGCTGATGCAGACCGGCGACGCCCTCCAGATGCTGTTCAAGGGCGAGCAGATCCGCGCGCCCATGGCCAAGGGCATGGGGCTGATCCACGCCGTGGCCCCGCAGGCCGAGATCGTCGAGCGCGCCAAGGCCTGGATCCGCGAGGGCGGCTCCGCGGTGGCCCCTTGGGACGTGCCGAAGTTCAAGGCCCCGTCTGGCAAGGTCTATTCGCCGGCCGGCATGATGATCTGGCCGCCGGCCAACGCGATCTACCGGCGCGAGACCCACGACAATTACCCGGCCGCCAAGGCGATCCTGGCCTCCGTCTACGAGGGTCTGCAACTGCCGATGGACCTCGCCCTGCGGGTCGAGAGCCGGTACTTCGCCCACATCCTCCGATCGACCGAGGCGGCGGCGATGATCCGCACGCTGTTCATCTCCATGGGCGAGCTGAACAAGGGCGCCCGCCGGCCGAAGGACGTGCCGGCCACCAATCTGCGCAAGGTCGGCGTGATCGGTGCCGGCTTCATGGGCGCGGGCGTGGCCTACGTCACCGCGCAGGCGGGTCTCGAGGTGGTGCTGATCGACCAGTCGGTCGAGGCCGCCGAGAAGGGCAAGGCCTACGCCCACACGCTCATCACCGGCCAGATCAACAAGGGCCGGGCCAAGACCGCCGACCGCGATGCCTTGCTCGGCCGGATCACCGCCACGGCGGATTACAGCGCGCTTGCCGAATGCGACCTCGTGATCGAGGCCGTCTTCGAGGATCCGAAGGTGAAGGCCGAGGTGATCCAGAAGGTCGAGGCGGTAATCCGCCCCGACGCGATCTTCGCCTCCAACACCTCGACCCTGCCGATCACCGGGCTGGCGAAGGGCTCGCAGCGCCCGGCGCAGTTCGTGGGCATCCACTTCTTCTCACCCGTGGAGAAGATGATGCTCGTCGAGATCATCAAGGGCGAGGCGACCGGGGACGCGGCGCTCGCCACCGCCCTCGACTACGTGCGCCTGATAAAGAAGACGCCGATTGTGGTGAACGATGCCCGCGGCTTCTTCGCCAACCGCTGCGTCGGCGCCTACATCCTCGAAGGGCACAAGATGCTGGCCGAGGGCGTGCCGCCCGCGATGATCGAGAGCGCCGGGCGGCAAGCAGGCATGCCGGTCGGGCCCCTGTCGCTCAACGACGAGGTTGCCCTCGACCTCGTGCTCAAGATCGCCAAGGCCACCGAGGCCCAGGTGGGGCAGGGCGCCGTGGACCCGGCGCAGAAGGCGATCCTCGCCGAGATGGTCGAGAACCAGGGTCGCCTCGGCCGCAAGAACCGCAAGGGCTTCTACGATTATCCGGAGGGCGCGCCGAAGCGCCTCTGGCCCGGCCTCAAGGATCTGCAGCCGAACCGCCTCGATCCCGATTCCGTCGACTTCACCGAGCTGAAGCAGCGGCTCTTGGTGGTGCAGGCGCTGGAGGCGGCCCGCACGGTAGGCGAGGGCGTAGTCACCGACCCGCGCGAGGCCGATGTCGGCTCGATCCTCGGCTTCGGCTTCGCGCCGTTCACCGGTGGCGCCTTGTCCTACATCGACTTCATGGGCGCGGCGGCGTTCGTCGACCTTGCGCGAAAGCTCGAGGCCAAGCACGGGCCCCGGTTCCGTGTGCCGGACAACCTGTCTGCGATGGCCGAGCGTGGCAGCACCTTCTACGCGGGGGCCGAGAAGCGCGCCGCCTGAGGTCGACTGGCCGGACGCCCGTTCGCGGCGTCCGGGAGCTGGGCGAGTTCCTCCAAGAGGATTGCCCGCGCGCAGGCGCCGAAGGCCCGCATCAGCCGGCCCCGGGCGTGGTCGGGCGGAAACAGCAGCGCGAAATGCACCGGAAGGGCGGGGGCGAAGGGTCGGATCGCGATCGGCGAGACCTTCGCCTCCTCATAGGCGGCCAGCGGGTTCATCACGCTGACCCCGAGCCCGCCCGAGACCAGGGTGCAGATCGACGCGCCGAGGCCCGCCTCGGCGGTGATGGTCAGGTCGACGTCGGCCGCTTCGAAGATGGCCTCGGTCCGGCTGCGCAGGGCGCTCCCGAGCGAGGAGGCGATGAAGGGAACGCCGCGAAAATCCTCGGGTGCGAGCGTGGTCCGCGCAGTGAGCGGATGATCCTGCGGCAGGACGGCGACGCAGGCGCGCGTCTCGACCTGTTCCAGGCGAGCTTCCGGGGCTTCGCCGTAGAGCATTGTCAGCGCCGCATCGCAGAAGCCGGTGGCGACCCACTCGTTCACGGTCCCGTCGTCGCCGGAATGGATCGCCACGATCACGTCCGGATGCGCGGCGCGGAAGCGCACGACTGCCCGCGCGAGGAGCCCTCCCGCCAGACGCGGCATCGCCGCCACACGCAGCCGCTCGGCGCCGAAGGCACGGATCCGTGCGGCCGCTGATTCGAGGCTCGTGAGGCCCACGAAGGCGCGCTCGACCTCTGCGTGGAAGCGCGTCCCGTCGAGGGAAGGGACAACACGGCTCCCGCTCCGATCGAACAGGGGCAGGCCCGTGATCGCCTCCAGCTGCGCGATCAGGCGGCTCACCTGCGGCTGCGAGGTGTGGAGCCGGCGGCTCGCCTCGGTCATCGACCCGGTGGCCATCACGGCCCGAAAGGCCTCGATGTGCCGGAAGGACATGCGCCGTCCGGCCATATCAGATCCGTATGCTCGGCGGGTGAATCGGCATTGGACGATGGCGCGCGGCCGCTCCTAGGATCGTGCGGCAAAGCTTCCGGCCGAGTCCGGGGCGGGACGATGGTTCGGTGCTTCGCCGGGTCAGACATAACGAGGGGGTTCGGATCATGTCGAGGACGCTGTCGCTTCTGCTGGCCTCCCTATGCTGGGCCGGGCTTGCCGCACCGTCCTTTGCGGAGGGGCGCCTCGACAAGATCCGCGCGACCGGACAGATCAGCCTCGGCTTCCCGGACGCGTCGCCGCCCTTCGGCTTCCTCGATCAGAATGCCAAGCCGGTGGGCTATTCGCTTGAGATATGCGAGCACGTCGCGCAGAAGCTCAAGGTGACGCTTGGCCTGCCCAAGCTCGACGTGCGGCACGTGCCGGTGATGTCGGCGACGCGGATCCCGCTGATCAACAACGGCACGATCGATCTGGAATGCGGCACCGCCAGCAATCTGCCCGAGCGGCACAAGCTGGTCTCGTTCGCGCCGACCACCTTCGTTGCGCAGGTGGTGCTGGTCGCCAGGAAGGACACGCCGGTGGATGTCGACGACATCGCCTCGTTCCGCGGCAAGTCCATTGCGGCGCAGGCCGGTGGCGAGACCCAGCGCGTCGCCACCCGGATCAATGTCCGCGACAAGCTCGACATCCAGGTGATGCCGGCCAAGGACACCGCGGAAGTATTCCTGCTCGTCGAGACCGGCCGCGCCACGGGCGCCATCAACGACGACGCCCTGGCCCACGCGACGGTGGCGGGCGCCAAGCGGCCGGCGGATTACAAGATCGGCACCAAGGGCCTGGAATTCGCACCCTACGGCATCCTGGAGCCGAAGGACGACCCAGCCTTCAAGGCGGCCGTCGACAAGGTGGTGATCGAGCTGATCCAGGACGGCACCGTGAGCCGCCTCTACAGCCGCTACTTCGAGCAGCCGATCCCGCCCAGGGGCATCAACCTTGAGCTGCCGATGAGCGACGTTCTCAAGCGGGCCCTGGCCCATCCGACCGATTCCGGTGACGAGGCCGCGTATCGATAGGGCGGCGAGAGCGAGATGCGAAACGATCAGACCCAAGCGGCGGGGACACCGGCCGTCGTCGACCTGCGCAGCGACACGGTCACGTTGCCGACTGACGCGATGTACGCGCGGATGCGGACGGCGCCGCTGGGCGACGACGGGCTCGACGCGGACCCGACGGCCTGCGCGCTGGAGGAGACCGCCGCCGCGATGCTCGGCAAGGCGGCCGGCCTGTTCGTGCCGAGCTGCACGATGGGCAATCTTCTGGCGATCCTGGCCCAGGTTCAGCGCAGCGAGCAGGTCCTGCTCGAGGCCCAGGCCCACATGCTTCACACCGAGCGCGGGGCCGCCACTCTGACGGGTGCGTTCCTGTACGGGATCGGCGGCACGGACGGCGCCATGGACCTCGACCGGCTGGAGGATGCCCTCCGGCCGGGCGCGAGCCCGCTGCGGACGGCCATGATCGCGCTGGAGACCTCGCACAACGCTGCCGGCGGCACCGTGCTGCCGCCGGACCATATGGCCGCGGTGGCGAGCGTCGCACGGGCGCGCGGCATCCCGGTCCATCTCGACGGGGCACGCCTGTTCAACGCTGCGACCCATCTCGGGGTCGCGCCGGCCACTCTCACCGCGCATGTCGACACCGTGTCACTGTGCCTGTCGAAGGGCCTGAGCGCCCCGGTCGGCGCGGTGCTCGCCGGCGACGGGCCGGTGATCGCGGCGGCGCGGCGCCTGCGGAAGATGATTGGCGGGACGCAGCGACAGGTGGGCATCGTGGCCGCGGCCGGCCTTGAGGCGATCACCGTCATGGGCGCGCGCCTCGCCGAGGATCATGACCGCGCCCGGCAGCTGAGCGACGGGTTGAATGCCCTGCCGCGCCTGTCGGCGAACGCGCCGCAGACCAACATCGTGCAGGTCGATCTCGGCCGGACCGGCCGCGACAGCACGCGCTGGGTCGCGGATCTGGACGCGGCCGGCATCCGCACGCGCCCGCTCGGCGAGCGGCGGCTGCGGCTCGTCACGCACCGGCACATCGCGGCTGATGATATCGTGCGCGCCTTGGCGGCCTTCCGCGCCTGCCTCGACGCGGCCTGAGCTGGGTCAGGCCGCGCCCGCGACCGGGGTCTTGCCTCCGAGCATCCGGGCGAGGAGGACGACGTCGCCGGCATTGTCCGAGAGCAGGTCGGTGATGTCGCCGACTTCCAGCGCCTTCACGTGGCGGCAGCGCATCCCGTAGCGACCGGCCGTGCAGGTGCAGCGCAGCTGCGGGCCGCCCGGTCGCTCCTCGAAACTGACGTGGTAGCGGTTGCCGGTCGATCCCCGCATGGCGAAGCGCAGGGCCGCGGGCTCGTCGCCGAAGGCCGCCAGAACCCGGCCGCTGATTGCCCCCGCGCTGCGACGCGGCACGGCCGGACCGCCAAGCGCCCGTGTGACCGGCAATCCGAGCGCGGCCGCGAGGGCGTGCACGTCCGCGACCGCCCGCTCGCGCATCGCGGCCAGCGCGATCTCCGCGCAGGCATAGGCGTCCTCGCCGGCATCGTGGTGCTCGAAGTGGATGCCGAGGCGTCGCGCCACCTTGCCGAGCCCGCAACCCTCCGGAGCGGGAAAGGCCCGGCGCGACACCTGGACGGTGCAGAGATAGGCCAGATCGGGGACCGGCAAGCCCGCCCGCGTCAGGCCGGCGCGCAGGACGCCGATATCGAAGCTCGCGTTGTGCGCCAGGATCAGACCGCGGCCGAGATCGCCGAGATAGGGCGCCATCACGCCGGCGAAATCGGGCTTGTCGGCGACGTCGGCCGGCAGGATGCCGTGCACGCGAATGTTGCCGGGCGCGAACCGCAACTCGGGCGGCCGGATCAGGTGGCTCTCGCGGCGCACGACTCGGCCATCCGCGATCCAGGCGAGACCCACCGCGCAGGCGCTGTCACGCCGCTCGTTGGCCGTCTCGAAGTCGAGGGCCAGGACCGTCATCGCGGTTTAACCGTGCCGGGTGTGAGTTCTCGGGGTGTTCTCCGAGCGGTCTAGGCCGCCACGACTCGGGCTTCAACCCTGCGCCACCATCGCCAGCCAATCATCTTCCGAGACGACGCGGACGCCGTGCTTCTCGGCATCCTTCAGCTTCGAGCCCGCCCCCGGGCCGGCCACCACGAGGTCGGTCTTGGCCGAGACCGAGCCCGAGACCTTCGCGCCGAGGCGCTCGGCCACGGCCTTGGCTTCGTTGCGGGTCATCTTCTCCAGGGTTCCGGTGAAGACCACGGTCTTCCCCGCGAAGGCGGAGGCCGAGGCGGCCTGCTCCATCGGCTCAACCGCGACCGCGTCGAGCAGCGCCGCGACGGCGTCGGAATTGTGCGGCTCGGAAAAGAACAGGATCAGGGCATCGGTCGCCACCGGGCCGATCTCACCATCGTCGGCGAAGACCCGGTAGGCATCCCCGGGGCGCTGTGCCGCCGCCCGCGTGATCGCCGCGCGCACCGCGTCGGCATCGCCGTAGTGGCCGAGGAGGTTCTCGCGCTGAACGGTGCTCAGGCGCGCCCGCTCCTTGGCCGGCGCCGCCTCGTCCTCCGGGAAGCCGAGATCGAGCAGACGGTCCCGGGTGGTGCCCCCGACGCGCGGCACGGCGGTGAGCTCGATCCAGTCGGGACCGGGCTGAGCCGCCGAGGCCTCGCGGATCGCCGTGATCAGCGTCGGCATGTCGGTAAAACGCTTCGCCAGTGCCTTGGCGGTCGCCTCGCCGATCTGCGGGATGCCGAGTGCGAAGAGCAGGCGGTTCATCGGCACCGCGCGGCGCGCCTCGACGGCGGCGAGCAGGTTCTTGATCGCTTTGTCGTCCTCCTCGCCCTTCTTCTTGGCGGCTTTCTTGGGCGGCTCGGCCGTTGCGGCTTCTGTGCGCCGCTCGGCTGACAGTGCCTCGCGCCGCGCCACGATGGCGGCCTTGAGCGTCTCGAAATCGAGTCGGAACAGGTCGGCGGGCTGGCGCACGAGCCCGGCCTCGAACAGGACCTCGATGTAGGTCTCGCCGAAACCTTCGATGTCGAAGCCGTTGCGCGACACGAAGTGCTTCATCCGCTCGACGCCCTGCGCCGGACAGATCAGTCCGCCGGTGCAGCGCCGCACCGCGTCGGGCCGGCCGGTGCGCGGGTTGATGGCGCGGACGGCGCGGCTGCCGCAGGCCGGGCAGGTCTCCGGGAACGCGTAGGGCTGCGACCCGGCCGGGCGCTTGGTGAGATCGACATCCATCACCTTCGGGATGACGTCCCCGGCCCGGACCACCGTGACCGTGTCGCCGACGCGGATGTCGCGGCCGTCACGGATCGGCTCGCCGTCGGCGCCGACGCCCTTCACGTAGCCCTCGTTGTGGAGAGTGGCGTTGGACACGACGACGCCGCCCACCGTCACGGGTCGGAGCTTGGCCAGCGGGTTCAGCGAGCCGGTGCGGCCGACATTGATGACGATGTCCTCGAGTATCGTCGTCGCTTCCTGCGCGGCGAATTTGTGGGCGAGCGCCCAGCGCGGCGAGCGCGAGACGAAGCCGAGCCGCTTCTGCAAGCCGAGATCGTCGACCTTGTAGACGACGCCGTCGATGTCGTAGCCGAGCCCCGCCCGGTCCGCCTCGATGCGGCGGTAATGGGCGAGCATCGCCTCCATGTCGGTGAAGGTCTCGGTACGTGGGTTCACCGGCAGCCCCCAGGACGTGAAGCACTGGAGCGCGCCGGATTGCGTATCGGCGATCGGCGCCGACAGCTCGCCCCAGGCATAGGCGAAGAATCGCAGCGGGCGGGACGCGGTGATCCCGGGATCGAGCTGGCGCAGGCTGCCAGCGGCGGCGTTGCGCGGGTTGGCGAAGAGCGGCTTGCCGGCCGCTTCCTGGCGGGCATTGATGGCGGCGAAATCGGCGTGGGACAGGTAGACCTCCCCGCGCACCTCGCAGATCTCCGGCCAACCGGACCCCGAAAGCGTCGCCGGGATGTCCTGCACCGTGCGGGCATTGGCCGTGACGTTCTCGCCGACCTCGCCGTCGCCGCGGGTGGCGGCGGTTTCGAGCCGCCCGTTCACATAGCGAAGCGACAGGGACAGACCGTCGATCTTGGGCTCAGCCGTGAAGGTGAGGGGCGTCGCCTCGGGCCAGCCGAGGAAGCGGCGCACGCGCGCGACGAACTCGGCCACCTCCGCATCGTCGAAAGCGTTGCCCAGCGACAGCATGGGCACGGCATGCCGCACCTTGCCGAATTTTTCAGAGGGCTTGGCGCCGACCGACGTGCTGGCCGCCCCGGTGCCGGCGAGATCCGGATAAAGGGCCTCGATCGCCTCCATGCGACGGCGCAGCTTGTCGTACTCGGCGTCCGAGATCTCGGGCGCATCCTCTTGGTAGTAGAGGCGATCGGCCTCCAGAATCGCGTCCGAGAGACGCGCATACTCGGCGCGCGCTTCCTCGGCGCCGAGGTCGAGATCGAGCGGTTCGGATTTCGTGACGGCCATGCCGGGGTTCTAACGCATCGGCGGCCGAGGGGGAGTCGCCCGCAGCGTACAGTCCCCGCTTCCCTCAAGCGCTGGAGCCGAGCAGATCGCCGCGTCCCGCCATCCGGAAGGCCGCCAGGAACGTCGCGCCGACGAGGCCGGCGACCGTTTGCAGCGGCAGCACCGGTGCCAGCCAGCCCGCAACCGCGGTGCCGGCAACGGAGCCGAGATTCATGGTCGCCAAGTAGACCTCGAACTGCGTGGCCGCGCCTGGGTGCCCGCGACTCGCCTGCAGCGGGGCCGGCATGAGGGCGACGATCAGCAGGCCGGGCAGCATGCTGGTAAGCCAGGATCATCGGTCCCGCGGCCCCGACGAGGCCGGCGTCGATCAGGGTCCCGGCCAGCAGGAAGGTGACGGCGCTCCCGAGAAGCAGGGTGCGCATGTGTGCGTCAGGCCCGGCACGTCCGGCCAGACGCCCACCGCGACGGCGCCGGCCGTGCCGCTCGCCAGCGTCAGCATCGCCCGCAGGCGCGAGAGACCGGCGGCCTCCCAGCCCTGGTGCTGGAAGAGGTCGATTGAGAACGGCCGTTCGAACAGCCCGAGCGCCGCGTCCAGGCCGAAGTACAGAGCGAGCAGCCGCAAGGCACGCGGCCGTTGAAGCGCGACGACGGTCCGGCGCAGGAAGCGCCGGAACGGGACGCGTCGCGGTGCCGGTCCGCGGCGTTCGAGCGACAGGAACGCGTCCATCGGCGCCTCGCGAACCAAGAGCGTTGGCAGGCTTGCGAGGAGCGCGGCGGCGAGCAGCCAGCGGGTGCTCGCCGCCAAGCCGCAGGTCGCGAGCATCCAGCCGAGGAGCGCGGCGCTGAGGTTGGTTCAGGCCACGAAGCCGGCGCGGGTGCAGGCGCTGACCCGGCCGAGTTCATGAGCCGGGACATGGTCCATGATCATCCGGTCGCAGGCGGTGTCGAGGAGGGACGCGAACAGGCTGTGGACGAGGAAGACCAAGCCCAGTGTACCGATTGCGTCGTCTCCGACGACGAGGAGGAGCGCCAGACTTGCGTGGCAGCCGAGGAGCGCGGCGATCGCGAAGGGCCGGCGCCGTCCCATCCGCGTATCGCCGGCCCGGTCCACCCACGGGCCCCAGAGGAGCGGCTGCAACGTCCAGGGCAGGTCCACCAGGGCGAAATGAAGGCCGACCTCGGCCGACGAAACGCCCTGCGCCGCGAGGTGGTTGGCAAGCGCGGTCAGGGAGAAGCCCGCGATCAGGCCCGGATTGAGACAGGTGACGAAGAACACCCCATAGCGGACGATCCCCCGGCCGAGATTCAGCCGTCGGGAGGGAAAGCTGCGGAGATCCGCGACGTCGAACGTCATGAAGTCCCGTGCTTCTTGCACGCGACAGGCCGGTTCCCGATGCTGCTCACACCGTCCTCACCGGATCATTGCCCGTGCCGTTTCGCCCTGCCGACGCTAGCGCCAACGCTCAGTCCCCGCGAGGCATCGCGTGAGCGCGGCTGAGGTCTGGGTCGTGGACCTCGCCCTCCGTCCGGGCGATCTCGACCGGTGCGGAGCCGTCCTCGACGGTGCGGAACGCCTGCGCGCCGACCGTTTCCTGCGGCCGGCCGATCGGGCGCGCTTCGTTGCCAGCCACGCGGCGCTCCGCCTGATCCTCGCCGATGCGCTCGGTGTCTTACCGGCCGCGGTCGAGATTGCGGTCGGCCCCAACGGCAAGCCGGAGCTTGCGGGCGCGGCGGAGGGCGTCTTGCAGTTCAACCTGTCGCATTCCGGTGAGCGTGCATTGATCGGCCTCGCGCGCGACACGCCGATCGGCGTCGATGTCGAAGCCGTGCGGCCAATGTCGGACGCGCTGCGTATCGCACGGGGGCATTTCGCCGCCGATGAGGTGTCTGCCCTGGCCAAAGCTCCGCTGAGCATGGTCGAGCGACGCTTTTTTGGCCTGTGGACGCGTAAGGAGGCTGTGGTGAAGGCGCTCGGCAGCGGTCTGTCGCTGCCCCTCGATCGGTTCAGCGTCAGCATCCCCCCCGATGTCCCGCGCCTTCTCCGGGCCGTCGGCGACGAATCCTGGGACCTGGACGGCCCCTGGACTCTGACCGATCTCGATTGCGGCGAAGACCATGTCGCCACGGCAGCGGTCCAAGCGGCCGAGGCAGCGGTCACATGTCACCGGCTCTCCGACGACTGGCCCGACCATCTCGGCCGAAAAGGCGTAACACCGCGCTTGCGGTAGGGGAAAGGCGCGGCTATACACCCGCTCGCCGGCCCTGGCGGTCACGCGGGTCGGCCTTCGGAGTGTAGCGCAGTCTGGTAGCGCACCACGTTCGGGACGTGGGGGTCGCAGGTTCAAATCCTGCCACTCCGACCAATACTTAGCTCTGTCCTAGATAGCTGGCCCGACAGTTATCCCGACAGAAACCGCCTATCTCTATCCATTAAACCTGTCGCCTGGGCCGCCGCTCACGGTGAGCTGACGGGCGTTTGGGGACAAGCGAATTGCTCGACACCGTCGCGGTCCTGATAATCCTCAACGCTGCCGGCCAAACCGTGGCACCTCCGATCACCATGGATCAGCGCTCGACCTATGCTGAATGTCAGCGACAGGCATCTGAGCGCCGGCCGACGCTGGACCCATACGTGCTGATGGCTCGCGAGAACGGGGTATAAGACGGCTGCCAGCGCGCACTTAGTTTGCCAGCGCGTCAGCAGATAGCGCTTCGCGATAGGCGCGACCGGACGCTAACCAAAGAGCCGAGCCCATGGCCAAGGATCCCCCGACCGTCTCCGAACTGCGCAAGGCGGCCGAGATCACCGACCAGGAGATCGACGCCGCGGTCGATGCCGTGCTCGCCGATCTGGCGACCGAGGCCTACCCGCTCGCGAGGGGCTGGACCCTCGACCTCGTCGAGACGCTCCGCACGAATACCCACGCCGCCGAAGCGCTGACTACCGAAAAGCCGGCATGGAAGCGGAACATGGTCCGGACCGCGATCCTGCTGGCGCACCCGGTGAAGGGATGAGCGAGGATGAACCCGACAGCTCTCGGATGGATGGCCGCAATCCTGGCGGTCGGACTGGCTCTCGGCTTCGAGGCATTCAGGCTCGGAGCATGGGCCGGGCTGGGCCTGTACGCCATGGCGATGATCGTCCTCGTGAACCCGCGCTTCTGGTGGCTAAGCCAACGACGAGCCGATAGGGGCAGTGGTGAGCGACGATCCCGCATCCGCGCCTGAACGCGCGGCGGCAGCCGAACGTCTCATGGAGCGGTTGAGTGGCTTCGCGCAGGGGATCGGGATGAGCGGCAATGAGGCGCGCGAGATCATAAAGCGCGTGATCGAGTCCGATCCGTCGGCCAGCGACGGCGACTTGATGGCCAAGGCGCGGACTTGGATGCTTATCGCGCTGGGGTAGCGGCATGCACGAAGACGATGATCCGATCCTCGAGGCGGCCGCGGCGCTGTGGGCATCTGGCGTAAGGGCCGTGCCGATCGGCGATGAGCTGGACCGCTGGCAGGTCGGCGATCTAATCTTCTCGGATTCCGAGCTGTGGCGCCTCGCCGCGAGCCGCGGGCTGGTCGAGGACGGTGACTCGCGATAGCTCGACGCCACCATGCCTTCCGAACCGAAAGCACCGATCCGTGGCCGTGCGCTCCAGGCCTTGCGCGCCGCGGCTGCCCAACCGCAAGGGCTCCGGCGCAGCGCCTATCCCAGCTACATGCCGGCCTTAGTCGACCTGGGCCTGATGGAGGAGCGCCACGTGCGTGGCCCGGGCCGATCGCAGCCTGCGTGGTTCCTCACCCGTGCCGGCCGCGAGATGCTCGCCGAGGTCGGCCGCGATGAGACGCGGTCGGAATGAGGCGCGATCGACAGGCAAGCCCGGCAGAACCTCACTCGGTGGCGCTCCGCGGCGGCCGCTCCCGCTTCCGCACGATCCGGGCGCGATCCCGAAGCGTGACCTCGTGCATCGGCCATTCCAGGCAGGCGGCCTCGAACGCAACGATCGCCATGGAGAGCGGATAGATCGTCGCCAGGTGCAGCTCGATGTTGCCGCCGGTCTCGCGCCAGACCTCAACCGTGTAAGGGACGCCCGGAGGAACCGGCGGGATCTGCTTCGCGGGCGGCAGCGTGATCGCGGCGAGGCACAGGTGCTCGTACTTCCGTGCGGGGGGCGCCCCGGGCGGGCGCTGGTAGCGGCACGAGGCCGTCAGGTGCCGGAGTAGGTCGATCGTCGAGATGTCGACCCCGTAGCGGCCGACCAGGTTGGCGACAGTGTAGCGGCCCGAACGCTTGCAGGTAGCGCAGTCGACATACACCCGACCGGGCACCGCATCCCCCAGGCGCCCCATTCTGGTGGCCCTCCGCTCGCGAACGAATACGGAACAAACCTGAGGCGACGGCTTCCTTCAAGGCGTCGGCGCCGACGATCTTCGCGACCGGTGGACGAATGTGAATGGCGGCCGATTTCGTTTGCCGCGACATCGGCTTGCGCGGAAAGGACGGTCGGATCAGAGCAGGCCGCCCGCCGGCCCGGCGGTCAACGTCTTGCCGGCGCGGGTCACGAGCTTCGAGAACGCAAACGCGGCGGCGGAAGCCTGAGCTTCGGATGGGAACGTCCGGTCCGATTCCATCACCGCCATATGCGCTGCGTCGAGCAGCACCCAGGTCCAGAGGTGGCGCCCGGTCGAACGGATCTCGAAGTGCATGGCTGGCTCGGTATGCGAGAGGACATACCGGCATGATGCACTGCGAAAAGACCAGCCGCGTTAATGGCTTGGCGGACGCAACAACCTGTGCCGCCTAAGACGTGGTTGCTCCCGACATCCTCGCAGATCACAGGCGCGATCAGCCAGAGGATGAGCGAAGTCCCATCGGTTTATCCTGTCGCCCACCGCCTACCTTTCCACAGGCCAGGCGGCCAGTTTGTTGACTGTGCGTCTCAGCGAGTTGTCCAAGCGTCCCAAATCCCGGCTCAAGTGGTCAATGAGAGCATATGTGGCGCGGAAGACACTGCGTGCACTATGTGAAAGCTGCATAGGCTTGCCTGCTATCGCGCTCCTATTGCTAAAGCTCGCCGCATGTTCCGTCTGCAAATAAAAGCCCTCGATTTGACCGTTTGGCGGTCGCCATCTCCGATGGAAACCCGAGCATTCGCCGAAGCTATGCAGATAGCTGACAGGATGGCGCAAGCATGCCAAAAAACAGCGACGGCTAATTGCAGCGCGACGAAGGCCTGGGTGATCGAAATCGTCGGCGAAACCGGAAACATATTTTATCGTTCGCCGGTGGCTTGGGCATGACCTTCAAGCTGATTGCGGCGCTATCTGCGCCCGTCATTACGACAGCGGTCACGCTAGTCTGGAGCGCGCTCGTCTCGCGGGGGCTCGTCGAGCGTCAAGCAGGCCCTGGATGGGACGACCGTCGAGATATCAGGACATGGTGAGCTTCGGCGGTGAAGCAGCGGGTTCAGCGCCCCTTGGCCGCGAACTCTCAGACCGGCGGCCCTGATTTGCCAGTGAAGCTAAGACGCGATCTTGCCACGTACCTTTATATCCGGGCTCGACGCACCACAGGTCGGTAGGCTCTCGACCGGACCATGAACGGCCGAGGTGCTCGCCGACAGGTCGTGGTAGCAGATGCAGCCTTCAGCGAAGTAGTGGTGCACCAGCGCTTTGCGGGAGCGCTGCATGTCCGCGCGGGCTGAGCCTCCATGCAGCAGGTTGGCGTGCCAGAACAGCACGTCGCCTTTACTCGCCGTGAAGTATTCAGGCTTCGCGTCGTGCTCCGCAATCTCGTGCTTGATGGCGGGTTCGTAGCGCTCGGAATAGGCGCTGTAGCCGCGCTCCCGGAAGTCGTCCGTGGAGATGCCGACGTCGTGGCTGAACAGGTACGGCAGTCGATGCGTGCCGGGGTAGTAGACCAGCGGCCCTGCATCCGCGTGGATGTCCTCCATCGCAATCCAGCAGGCGGCGAGATAGCCGAGCGGGTAGGTCGTCATGTGGATCGAGTCTGAGTGCTCGGATTGCTGGCTGCCCTTGTGCGAGGCAATCGTCTGGAACGGGATTGCTGGGCGGCCGAGCACCATGCTGCTGAAGTTGACCAGCACCGGGTGCTTCAGGAGGTGATCGAGTTCCTCAACCTTCAGGTGTGGGTTGAGGTAGCGGCCTGGGTGGGGATCATCCTCGGCGGCTTTTTCAGGGGCGAGCGTCAGGTCGCCGCGCGCGACCGCGGCCTCGTAGGCGCCCCAAGCTTCGTCGATCGTGTCCGGATCGATCGCGCCGCGCAGGACGTAGTAGCCGTGCTCTTCCCAGTACCGGCAGATCTCGGCCTGCTTGGGGCTAATTTCCCGTCGCGCCACGCGCCGCTCGATGATCTCCTTGGCATCGGGCTGATCGAGCCAGGGGCTCGGGCCGGCCTCGGGAAAGCTCTCGGCGCGGAAAACCTTGATGCAGCCGATGTCCACCGGCACATCGGCGTCGACAGTGTAGGATGGACCACGTGGCGGCTCTGGTGCGACAGGCAGCGCATCATCACGGCCGAGTGTGAGATTGCGCACAGTCGTCTTGACGGTGCGCGCAAGGTCCGCAGCTCGCGACAGTCCCTGAGCCATCTCTCTACCCTATCCCGCCGCGGCCATTGTTGCCGCGATCACAGAAGTCCCCACAACCCTAACGAGCCACCCGATCGCGGCGGAAGTAGGTAAGGGCGGCCGGCGGAGATCTGGCATGCAGTGTCTCTTTCGCGCAGCAGGAGGCCTCAGGCCTTCTGGCTGACCCGCGCCGCAAACTCCCAGACCGGCGGCCCCCAGGTCTGCCCGGGCTTCGTCCGGTGGCCGGAGAAGCGGTCGAACACGATCCGGTCCGGCTCCACGCCGATCACCCTGCTGTCGTTGACCATCAGGGCGCCGGCATATTCCACGCGCAGGAAGCCATGCTCCGGATGCACGCCGAAGAGCTGCGGTGCTGTCCAGCCGAGTCGGTGCGCCTCAGCGCCGTGCTCGTCGAGGAAGGACAGCGCGTTCTCGCGCATCGCTTTCCACTTCGCCGGCAGCAAATATCGGCACGGCGAGGCGTGCTCGGACAGGCGCTCGATCTGGTCGCGCCAGGAGGCGACGGCGGGCGGTATGTCGGACATGTCGGCGGGGTAGAGCCGAATAGTTGCCGGTCCGCTAACCGTCCCCGCAGCCCCGCCCCGATCTGCTCACGGGGCGGGGGAGCGCCTGATTTCACCAGCGTGTGAGCCGAGCCGATACGCAACTTGGCTCGGGGCTGCCCGACCACGCCCGCAGTCGCGACGCCGGCGCCTCGCTCCCGCCACGAACAACGGCTCAAGCGTTCACGCCCGCCAAATCGGAGGACGCTGAGTGGCCTTCCTACACGACCTACCCATCGCCGACCTGATCGCGAACTATGGCTACATCGCTATCTTCCTGATCATCACGCTGGAGAGCGCAGGCGTGCCCTGTCCTGGCGAGACGGTGCTGCTCACCTCGGCGGCCTACGCCGGCAGCACCGGCAACCTCAACATCGGTATTATTGTCGCCGCCGCCGCAGCAGCAGCCATTCTCGGCGACAACGCGGGCTACTGGGTCGGCCGTCGCTGGGGCCTGCCGCTCCTGCTGAAGCATGGCAACAAGATCGCGCTCGATCATGGCCGGCTCAAGCTCGGCCAATACCTTTTCAAGAAGCATGGCGGGAAAATTGTGTTCTTCGGCCGCTTCACCGCGATGCTGCGCGCCTACGCGGCCGTCCTGGCAGGCGTGAACAAGCTCGATGCCCGCCGGTTCTTCGCCTTTAACGCGCTGGGCGGCGTCGCCTGGGCGTCGATCATGGGCTTCGGGGCCTATCTGTGCGGCCGCTCGATTGAGAACGTCATGGGGCCGGTCGGTCTTGGGCTGCTGGCCTTCGTGATCTTCGGCGCTGTAGCTCTGTGGTTCTTCATGCGTCGGCATGAGGCACGCCTGATGGTTGATGCAGAAGCAGCCATTCCGGGTCCTCTCGCCTGAGAACCTCACCCGTCGCCGACATCAGATCGCCTCGCTGCAGATCGGCAGGCGCTCGAAACGAAAAAGCCCGCGCACCATGTGGCGGCGGGGCGAAGTTGGACTCGGGGAAGTCGCGGGCGGCCGACAGGTCTCAAGCGGCGCCCGCAGGAGATCGAGGCGGCATGAGTGACGGATGCCTTCTCGATCGCGCAAACCTACCGAGATTGAGGGCATCCGCATTCACATGGATAGCAAAGCTGGTAGGCGATGCTCGGCCGAGGATGAGGCCGATCGTCAACGGGCGCGGGCCGCGAACTCTCAGGTCAGCCGAAAACCCACGCGGCAGGCAGCCCGACTGTTGCTCGCTGAGCCAGGGCGCCAACTATGGATTTCGCTGGTGCCTTCAGCGAGCACAACCTAAGTACGCCATCATGTCCTTGCCAAATGCCCCAGCCCAAAACTTCCCCCGTGTCCTACTTGGGAGCGAGGGTTGGCGCTTCCTCGGCGACGGCAACAATCTCTCTATGTCGCAGATGACGGGATTAGCCCGTGCGTCGAGCAGCGTAAGCCATCAATGGTCGAACGTTCTGAGATCTCGAACATTTAGATACGGTTCTCGCACAAGAACGTTCATCATGCCGGAGAAGACTTGTCTCTACGAAAAGTTACTGCCGAATGGCCTTCGAGTAGTGCCGGATAGGTTCGCCACATTTCTAGCTGATGTCGGTTGGGCGCATTACGTTTTCTACGACCGCATCAAACATCAAAAGGTCGACGAATTGTATCATGTCGGCGACAGCCACACGACTACCTTCGGCGGCTATGAAGCATCAGCTGAAATCCTGCACACACTAGGTATAGATACGGATAATTTCCAACCAGCTTGGTCTATAAAGCCCGTCACTAGTTTCGATCTATTTGAGCCAGGCGAGACTTGTCCGGAACTAAGCGAGCGAGCGATTTCAAACGCGCCTGCTCTTGAGATCACAACTAATGGCCTTACCAATCGCGGATGCGTCACGCGAATTGTCAATCCCTATGGCGCGCCCTGCCGGGTCCTTATATTTGGTGACTCTTTCGCGAGTTTGCATCTCTGCTACGGAATTTCTCTTCACGTAAGCGAGGTTGTGTTCACGCACGCGGCAGGCTTCGACTATGAGATGATTGAACGTTACCAGCCGGATTACATCATCGGAGAGATCGCGGAACGGTTCTTGATCGAAAGTCCAACCGAGGGCGTGTCGCTCGCGTCGATTGTGCAAGGCAAACTGGCGGACGATATGCTCAGCGCCGCCGAGATGAACCAATTTGCCGACACCTATGAGCACTTCGAAAATCTGTATGGTCCGGCCATGAATTTGGTGTTGACGCAAATTCAGGCCAAACTCGTTAGATAAACATGTGAACGTTGCTGAAGATGTGATCTGCTTAGGCGCCACTGCTCTGGTGGGCGATGCGATTGCTGTCGGGCGTCAGGCCTAGATACGACACGCGGCAAACTCCCAGACCGGCGCCCCCAGGTCTGCCCGGGCTTCGTCCGGTAGCCGGAGAAGCGGTCGAACACGATCCGGTCGGGCTCGACGGCGATCACCGGCCGGTCGTTGACCATCAGCGCGCCGGCATACTCGACGCGCAGGAAGCCGTATTCCGGATGGGCGCCGAAGAGTCGCTCCGCGGTCCAGCTGAGACCGTGAGCTTCGGCTCAGTGCGCACCACCAAGCCGACCTTGGATCAGCCTCAACTTAAGGCAGTCGAAGCTCAATATACTAGACTATACCCCACCGGCTCTTCTTCAACGAGATTGAGGTCGGCTTCGATCTCCTCAAAATTCGGCATCTTACGAGAGATAGCCAGAATATCCGTGTAACCATAGGGAAGGCCTCGAACATTCTGCAACAAGGAAGGCATGTCTCGCACCGCCCTCGCACGAAATGGCCGAGGAACATAACCGATGTCCCATAAGGCGTGTGTCTTCGTCAGCTCCGCCAAAGTGTCGAAAAGTGGCCCAGATGACGCGTTGACCTCCACGCAGAGCGCATTGGGAGCGTCGGCAATGAAGCTATTGCAATCTTCGATGATTACGTTTTCCAAGTTCTCGGTGTCAATTTTGATAAACGCCGCAGGCGGCGCGATATCCTGCAACACTGTTGACAACCTTACGGATCGTACAAGTGTGTTTTTTGTGCCTCCGGACAGAGCGCTACTACCCGAGTCACTGTGTCCCAATCGCTGCTCGAAAGATATAGGACCGTCGATATGGGACACAGCCAGACTATGATGATTAATATAATTTTCCAGGCCGTTTAATTCAATGTTGAACGGAACCAGATCACCAGCCAAGGTCGGATCAAAGCATTCAAATGAGCAAGAGGCCTGCTCAGCCCGGCAATAATTTGCAAACCTGAGGCTTACGTCGCCCACAAAGGCTCCAACGTCGAAAAATGTAAAGCCCGGACAGTTCCGGATCATGTGATCGACGACTTTGTATAGCGCAAATCGTGCTCTGCGCTCAGTCTTTATGCTGGCGCGATCAACGGGAGGTCGGGCATACCCATTCTGAATAGCGTTGCGATAAAAATCAGCGGGGGCTTTTCCCTTGCGATCGGGCGGGACGCATATATTGTAGAGATTGTCCCGCATCATCATGAAGAGATGTATATCTCCGCAATCAACTAAATCAATACCACCCTGATATTCAAATCTTCCGCTCTTGGATGACAGTCGATTGGAGCTCACAACGCACCCCTTGGATAGAACATAAAGGACAATGGCACTGAGTTCGGGCCGCGAAGGTCAAATGCCTGAATGACATCAACCCCACCGGTGCGTCGAACACCTCGCCGATGTAGCGCTTACGTCAAAGCATGATCTCGTGTGGTTAACGATCGGTTGGGCGCCAATTTTAGAGCGATACCGGCATAACGAGGCCGGCTCGGACAGGCGTTCGATCTGCTCGCGCCAGGAGGCGATGGCGGGCGGTATGTCGGACATGCCGGCGCGGCACGGCTGAATGGTTGGTTGCCGGTCCGCTGACCATCCGCTCGGCGCTGCCCCGATCTGCTCACCGGGCGGGGAGCGTCCGATCTCACCAGCGAGTGACCCGAGCCGATACGCAACTTGGCTCGACGTCAGGATGTCTGGCGGCGGTTACCGAGCCGTGCGGACCCCAACGAGCAAGCCGTCCGATGCCGAGATCTGCCGGTTCAGGCTTGCGACGCGCCGCGCGATGGTGGATCGAGCATGCTTCGAGCGCTCGGGGATCCATCATGAAGTTGCGCATGCTGCGGCCGTTCAAGCGGCGCCCCTCGATCGTCAAGGTCCGGCTGCCGGGCTTCGACCCGGTCTACTATCTGAACGCCTACCCGGACGTGCACGTGGCCGGCCTCAATCCGCTCGACCACTACCTGCGCCACGGCTGGAAGGAAGGCCGAGACCCGAGCGCGGGCTTCAGCACAAGCGGCTACTTGGCTGCAAACCCCGACGTAGCTGCCTCCGGCCACAACCCGCTGGTGCATTTCGTGAACACCGGGCTGGCCGAAGGTCGCAGCGGCTTCTTCAAGGATCCGAGATCGCCGGCTCCGAAGCCACGCTGACAGTCGGGCACTAAAAAGCCAGCGCCGGCGAACCGGGCGGGCTTCTCAGATCCATACCTCGGGGCCTGGCCGCGGCTGGATCCATGCGCATGATGCCGCCTGGTAGTTAAAGAAATGCCCGCCGCGGCGGTGAGCCGGACGGGCTGAGTTGGAGGACGTCTGCTGCGTTCTGCGGACGTCGGCTGAGATCGTACCACCGTTCAGCGCACGAAAAAGCCCCGCGGCGGATGCCGGCGGGGCTGAGTGCATTGGAGGCAGGCCTTGCGCACAAAAGTGACTTTAACGTCGAGACGATCGAGCTAAGATCGCCGACGGTACGCTCTGCGCGATAGGCTGAGGTTAAGGCATGCAGTCTGCCATTCGCCCGATACCCGCTGGAGAGAAGCCGGACGAAACTGGCTGGTATGTCGTTCATGACCCGCGAACAGGACAGACCGAAATCGTGCGTGTGCACGAAAAGCGTACTTCTTCATCAGAGCCAATCCTGAGCGTTACCTTCAGCGGCTCGGGCGATCACCACCCTATGACCACGGTGGCAGTCACTTTCGTTGCCCGGCTTGAGCCTGAGCTAATCCAACGAAGCTGATCCTTCGGCCGCCCTGCAAAAAACGCCGAGACCGAAACGACGAAAGGCGCCCCGGCCGAAGCCAGAGCGCCAAGGGCGTTGACAGATGTTAACAGCCGCCGGTCAGTCGGGCGGCCGATGCATGAAGGCCTTCAGCATCGCCTCGCGCGTCTCCTTCATCTCGCCCCGCACCGACGTGACCATGTCGTCGATGCGCCGCTCGAGCCGAGTGATGACGTCGCCGGTCACGTAGGTCCGCGCCACCTCGATCTTGAAGGCGTTCAGCTTCTCGTCGAGGGAGCGGATCTCGATCTTGGTCGCTGCCATGTCGATCGTCAGCGGTGAGACCGCTTCCTTCGTGTCGGTGCGTAGCTTCCCGAATATCCAATCCACGCCCTTGCCGAGCGCGAACAGGAACGCGGCGAGCGCGACGAGCTGCGCCCAGGTGATCGGCCCGGGCGACAGGAAGGACGTGTCCATGGCGGCGGTCTTTCGCGGCCTCTCCCCAAGCAGGGGGGAAGGTTGAGTTGCAGAACCGGCCTTCCGTGACAGGCAAGCCGGTTTGTGTGCAGCGGGTGAGGGGCTACTTGCCGAAGATCCGGCGGACGGTTGGGGCGATGCCGGCGACGCCGATCACGGCCATGACGATCGACCATTCCATCGCGTCGTAGGGTGCCGGCAGCTTTGCGACCTGCCAGTTGAACCGGAAGGTGCTGTCGAGGACGATCGCGCCGAAGTGGATCATGCAGAACCCGAACGCCGTCGGGATCATCCACGCGGTCCACGGCGATAGGTGCTGCTCGGCGCGCTCCTGCGCGACCACCTTGCGCTCCTCGACGTAGGCGGTGAGCTGGGCCTGCGCGACGGTGACGTCGCCGGTCACGTTTTGCGCGTTCGTCAGCACGCCGTTGTCGGAGCGCTTGTTGAGGTAGGCGAGCACCGCCTGGACGATGCCGGAGCCGAACAGCTTCACGAGGAGGCTGCCGGCCATGGCGAGGACGGCGCCCATCAGCGCGGCCCTCCGGCGGGCGGCGGTCCGACCATGGCGAGGCGCCGGATCACGATGCCCAGCACGACGCGCAGGATCGCCAGGACGGAGGCGGCCTTCGCGCCCCAGCCAGGCGGCAGCAGGACGGTGAAGTCGACACCGGCCAGCGCGTCGAGGATGTCCGGCACGGCCAGCACGAGGGCGAGCGCGTAGATCCGATACCCGCGCGCGGCGGCGTACCAGCGCAGGATACCGAGCCGGAGGCGGCGGAAGCGAGCGCGGCGCATGTCAGGCGACCTTGTCTTTGCGGGAGAGCACGGCGTGGACACGCGCCCAGAAGCCGGTCTCTGCCGGACCGGCCGGCGCCACCGAGGCGGCCGGGGCGTAGGAGGCTGGCGTCGCGGGCTGGATAGCGACAGGTGCGGGCTTGCCGAGTGCATCGGGCATCCGTGCGCCCAGGAGCGGCATGTCGCCGGCGACCAGCGCCGCCTCCGCCTTTCGAGCGTAGCCGGCGATCAGCTCGGCCTTGTCGGTGCCGTTCACGGTCCGGCGGGCGCTGACGTAATCGCAGACGTCGCCGTGGATGTAGTCCTCCAGCGCCTTGCCGGTGAAGTCGCCCTTCTGCGACACGCCGCGGGTGACGCCCTCGACAAGGATCCGCTTCGAAATGGTCGGGTCGAGCGCGAGATCCGGGTCGTCGGCCAGCGGCACACCGAGCAGCACGCCCATCCGGCGATAGTTGTCCTCGAAGGTGAGCTGGACGTCGCCGCGGCCGTAAAAGCTGAGGCCCCGGGCGTTCGGCAGCGCGTAGTTCCGGCTGATGGCGCCGCGGGCGAACAGCTTCGTCACCGCCGCGCGGGCGCCGGCATCCGTGGTCGCGAACCCCTCACGGACCGGCTGCATCCGCCGCCCGGTTTCGTGGAACGAGGTCGCGATGATGTAGGCGAGCAGCCGCCGGTCGAGTACGAGCGCGTAGGCCAGGAACACGTCGAGGAGGTGGTTGAGGCCGTCGACCTGCGCCTGCGTGTACGAGCCGAACATCGGCTTCAGCGCGGCGAAGAACTTGGTGCGGTCCAGGCGCGCGAAGGCGCCCCCGTCGGTGGACGTGGCCATGGCGGTCTCCGGATCGTCGAGGGTCAGCCGAGGATGGCGAGGTGGACGCGGCCGACGCCCGACAGGCCGATGGCCCGGGCCGCGCCGCGCGAGAGGTCGATCGCCCGGCCGGCGATGAAGGGGCCGCGATCGTTGATCCGCGCGACCACCGAGCGGGCGCCGTAGGTCACCCGCACGCGGGTGCCGAACGGCAGGCTCCGGTGCGCTGCGGTCAGACCGTCGGGCGCGAAGCGCTCTCCGTTCGCGGTGCGATGGCCGGAGCCGTACCAGGAGGCGGTCTCGGCCAGGGCGCACGGGGCCGACCCCGCGAGCGCGAGGCACGCGAGGGCGGCCCGCGCCGGGAAGCGCAGGGGCATCAGGACCTCTGAAAGGAGAGCTTACGAGGAGAGCTTAGGCGACCGGCTCGTTCGCCTCAGGCGGTCTCTGCCGTCCCGCCCGCGCGCAGCGCGCCGCCGGCCATGCCGAGGTTCAGCGCCATGTCCGCGAAGTACCGGTTATTGGCCGACGCCAGTGTGCCGTCGATCGCGCCCCACTGACACTTGTTCGTGGCGTCGTCATCGTTGGCGTCGCCGCCAAAGGTGCAGAACGATCGACGGAAGTTGCGGGTCAGGCCCGTGATGTACATGCCCGACACGCAGGACTGGAGGCCGGGGCCGGAATCGTTGACGTTTCCGGCTTCGTTGTAGCCACACGCCCGGATCTGGCTTGCGAACCCCCCGTCGACGCCGCGAAGGTAGAACGGCGTTGCCAGATGAGCCCGCGTGACGAGATTGCTCATCCCGAGGTTACGTACGGATCGGACCCCGCCTATGTCATCGATGAAGACAGCGTGTCGGCCCTCATAGACGCCATTCAGCTCGGTATGACTGATGAGCAGTGTCTGCAGTATCGGATAGGACGCGCTATCACGACGGGCGTAGACGCCGGAGATCCGAGACTGGTCGATGTCCGAGTTCGTAATCTTGAGGGACTGAAGCACACAGCTCGCCGAGGTCGGGATGACGGCGATGGAATGCTCGTTCGCGCCTCCGACGAAGGTACTGTCGATGTAGCCGTATTCCAGGCTCTCGATCAGGACGAGGGCCTGGGCGCCGATGGCCTCCGGTCGATGCAGCGTCTGAAGGCCGATCTGGAAGTCACGCGCGGCCGACTCGTAGCCGCCGATTAGGTTGCCGCCCAGGATCGCGCCCGTCTTACCATGCCCGTGCGTGGGGCTGGCCAGGAAACGGAGGGCCGACTTGGTCTCCTGGAGATCCGCGTTCGTATTGTCCCACATCCCGCCGGCGAAGTAGGGCCGCAGCGTGTAGCCATCGCCGCCGTACATGCTGATCCCGTTCACGTGCCCGAACCAGACGAGGCCGATATCGCCACCCTGGGCTCCGTGGACCTCGAGAGCGCTCTCGTCGTTCGTGAGGCGGGACGGCAACGCCGACCCAGCGAAACCCAGCCGGTACGGGTGGACGATGAACAGAGGGTCCATATGCACATTGCCGGCTGGCTTGTTGGCCTCCACGCTGCCGATCCGCATGGTTGGGACGCCCTGAAGAGCGAGGTCGCGCACCACCTGGACGGACTGACCGCCCCCAGGCACAGAGAGCTTCAGGTTCGGCAGCTCGTGGACGAGGCCGGCGCTTTTCACGTTGATGACGCCGGGGATGACCTTCATCGCCGGCTTGTTGGCCGCGATGGCATTCCAGATCGCGCTATCGTCGTCGATGCCGTTGCGCTTGGGCTTACCCAGTCCCGGCCAGCCCCAGTCGAAATCGTAGTAATCCGGCCCGACGAAGTCGACCAACGACTGGGTCACCCCGCGCGAGGCCACTTTCATGGAGCCGCTGAGCACCTCGGCGCTCACGTCGTTGAAGGCAGGCGAAGGCAGCCGCGCCGGATCAGCGGTCATCGAAGGCTCGGGTCTGGAGGAGGCGGTGCGGCGAGCCCGTCAGGCCGCCGAGAGGGACGAGGCGATAGACACTGTCGCCGCAGCATTGCTTCCGTTGCCGTAGACGAACCGGTTGTATCGGTAGGTCAGGGGAACCGAGTATGTGACAGGAATATTGGCGGTCACCGGCTGGATGCTGGTGCTTACCGAGGTAACAAAGCCGTCATTCGAGCCCTGGAAGAAGAGCGTCCCGCTCTGATCCGCCGCGACGGAGATGTTGTATTTCGTCATCCCCGGATAGGCGCTCGCATCCCGCGTTGCGCCCGTGACCGCGGCCGAGACGGCGTAGGCCTGCCCCGACTGGTCTGCGAACATGACCACGCGGGTCTGGGCATTGCTGAGGACGGACCAGATCGCGGACAGCCACCCAGTCAGACCCGCACCGCCCGTCGGCATCGCTGCACCCGTGATCGCCGCGCCGGCCGGCTCCAGGTTGTTGAGATCCGTCGCGATCGTCATGGAGGCTGAGGCCGCCTTCGCGGCCGGGCCGAGCTTGAGCAAGCCGGCGATGGTCGCCAGCCAACCGCGGATCCCGGTACCCGCATTGGCGACCGCAGGGGAGGCCGGGTCGGCGCCATCCTGCGCGGCGCCAGCGGGCAGGACGGCAGCGGTCACCGCCACGGCGTTCGTCGTTCCGGGCGTCGTCTGATCGATGCCGACCCGGCCGATGACGTTCGCGCCGGCCGGGGTCGCCGCCACCATGGCCACGTAGAGGCCCTTCAGCGCGCCGATGATCGAAGGAGAGCCGGCGCCGGCATATGCAGCGTCGCCGGGCGCACCCAGCGCCGTGTTCGAGGTGACCTGCGCCGCCGAGGTGGCGGCCCCGGTCGGGAGCGGCAGCGCGGCCGCCGAGATCGGCTGCGTCACCGCGGAGCCGTCGACCGCGAGGCGGCCGCCGACCAGGGCGGCGGGCAGCCGGTCACGCACGGCGGCGAGCACCGTCGCGATCCCGGTCTGCGTGCCGAGCAGGCGCGTCACCTTGGCGATGAGCGAACCGGCCGCGGCATCGGAGCCCGTCGCGGCATCGGACGGAGTGCCAATGGCAGTGGACAGGTTCGAGAGCGTGGCGTTGCCGGTGGCGAGCAGGGCGCGGCACGCTTCCAGGCGAACGTCGGTGGCGACGTCGGCGCCGTCGTCGCGGAAGCCGGTCAGCGGTCCCGGGGCGAGGCCGGACGTGTCCGCGGCGAGCGTCATCACCGCGCCCGCGATCGAGGCGTAGCCGAGTCCCGAGCGACCGGCCGCGAAGATGAAGCGGTTGGTCGGCTCGTGCAGGACGGCCAGCACGGACCGCGGATCGATCGCGAGCGCCGAGAAGTCGAGCGTCCGCGCGGCGGGGTTGAGCACCACGCCGGTCAGGTCGATTTGCTTCATGTCAGATGCCGCCGAAGATGAGGGCTGCCGTGATCGCCGCGTCCTCCGCGGTCGCCTGTGCGAGCGCACCGAAGTCGGAGGTCCAGACCGCGCCGTTGGCGACGGCGAGGTAGAACGCGCCGGCCTTGATCCGGCCGGGCGGAGGCGGCGTGCCGTCGAGGTCGCGCCACGGACGCGCCCCGAGGCTGTCGACGTTGAGCGTCGGGCTGCCGGTGTTGTCCCGGTCGGCCTGGACCAGAAGCGCCACGCCGGAGCGCATCGCCGACAAGCCGGACGCCGTCCGGGCGAGGTACGCGTTGGCGAGGCCCGCGGTGCGGATCGCGCCACCCTGATCCGCCAGAACCGCGGCTTGGGCCGCCATCAGGTCGCGGACAAGCCCGGGCAGATCACGGGCCGAGGTACCGTCCCGGGCCGGCACGTCGGGATCGGCCGTCGCGTTCTGCGCGGCCTGTGTCGACCAGTCGAAGGCGCCCATGTCAGTCCTCCGTCGTCACGGCGAACTGACCGCCGTTGAACCACAGCTTGCCCTTGCCGGGGGGCGCCGACGTCGGGAGGATCGACTGCAGCGCGGCCAGGACGGTCGCGGCGTTCACCACGGCGAGATCGGTCGGGGCCGGGTTGACCTTGCGCCACGCCGGCTGCCCGGCGGCGATCGCCTCGTCCCAGACGACGAGCTGGAACTCGCCCTTCCGCATGGCGCCGGCAGCGAGCTCGCCGCCATCGGCCGCGAGCAGCGGTGCCGGGCCGTAGCCGTCGACCGCGAGCGCGGGCTCGGCCACGCTGTCGCGATGGGCCCAGAAGCCGATCATCACGCCGGGGCCTGGGCGAAGGCCCGAGGTCGTCTGCACCTCGAACACGTCGGTCAGCCCTTCGGACACGAGCGCGCCGCCCTGATCGGCGACGAGCATCGCGACGCCCGCCATGATCCCGCGCGCAGCGCCGGGCAGATCGCGCGCCGAGGTGCCCGGCAGCGCTGGCACGGACGCGTCGACCTGCCCGTTCTCGGTCGGGTCGGTCTTCCACTTGAAGGCGCTCATCCGGTCCTCAGGTCTTGATCGCCCACGTCACCACGGCACCCGGCGGCACGTTCGGGTGCGGGTCGCCCGAGCCGGCCGTGTCGATCACCAGCGTGTGCGTGTGGTTCGGGGTCGGATCGATCGTGTGGGTGTGATCGCCATCGAGCGAGATGACGTGGCTGTGGGTGCCGCCGGGATCGGTCGCGAAGCTGTGCGCGTGATTACCGGTCGCGCCCGTCGTGAAGGTGTGCACGTGCGGGCCACTCTGGGTGGTCTGGCCGTTACCCTGCGAACCCAGGTTGATGCCGGTGACGACCTGCGCGTTGTTCGGCGTCGCGGTGCTCACCAAGCCGTAGCCGTACTGCACGACGTGGGCGTGATCGCCGCTGATGTCGCTGGTGCCGGTGTGGGCGTGGTTGCCGGTCAAGTTGGTCGAGCCGGTGTGGTCGTGGGCGCCGTCGATGTTGGTACCGCCGTGGTTGTGCGCTCCGGCGTTCTGGATCTCTGGCTGGAAGAAGCCGGCCGGCGACATGGTCGAGGTGTGCATGTGCCGCGGCATCTGCGTGGCCAGCATCGCCACCACCTCGGAGCCGCCGAGCGTGCCGAGCGAGCCGACGAGCCCCCCGGCCGCGGTGAGCAGGTTCAGCCCTCGGTTCGCGCCGAACAGCGACCGGCCGCGAAGGTCGGGCAGATTGAAGGTCTGGAAGCCGTCGCCGACGCCCCACAGGCTGCTGATCGAGGCGAACAGCGCGGCGTACGAGGCGCGCGAGACCGGCCGGCCGTCGCAGATCTCCCAGCCGGAGGGCACGTTGGGGCCGCCGAACGCCGCGATCTTGCCGGCGGCCTCCGTGGTCGGCGATAGGGTGCGGTAGACGCCGGCATCGGGGTCGAACACGACCGACCAGACCGTCGGGTAGATGTCGCCCGGGCCGAACTGTGTCCCGTCCGAGCGCAGCCACGGCCGCGGCGTGTTCCCGTCCGGCGACAGGGTGCACGGGTTGAGGTTGGTGGTCGTGGTCCGGAACTTGAGCGTGTGCGCCTGGGCCGCTGCCTTCGCCGTCACGCCCTGCCGGGTGATCACCGTGTAGGCGTCCGACCCGTAGGCCTGGTTCACGCCCGCGTTGTCGAGCATCCAGAGCTTCACCGAGGCCATCAGCGCGCGCATGGCGTCGTTGATGGTCTTGGCCGGCTGCCCTTCGTTGAAGATGATCGGGGGATCCGAGACGTCGTTGCCCGAGGGCGCGACGTCCCAGTTGATGGCGCCGGGCATAGGGTCGTCCTCGGGTTAGCGGGTCTTGGCGCCGGGCAGCAGCGCGAAGAAGCGCTGCGCATCGAAGGCGGGGGCCTGCCGGCGGGCCGGGTGCATCTGGACCGGTGCCGGTGCGGCCGGAGCCGCAGCGGCCTGCGCGACCGGGGAGGCGGCCGGCGCATCCGCGGCGGTGAGTGTCCGGAGCAGCGCCGCGACTTGGAGGCTGCGATCCGCCTCGGGAGCCTGCATCGCGGCGCCGCCGGCCGGCGTCACCGAGCCCTCGGTGCCGGCGGCTACCGGGCCGGACAGACCGAAGGCGCCGCGACCGGCCGCGCCGCCCGGCATCGTCATGGCTCGGCCGCCACCGTCGAACTTGCTAAGCCACAACCCGGCGAAGTCCCGGGCCGTCATTCCGGTGTTGCCGCCGTTACCTGTGACGGCCTTGGCGCCGACGAGGTCGGCTGCGGCCGCATCCGGGTTCGCGAGCAGCTTCGATGCGCCGCCGGCACCCTGCTGGTGGGCGAGATAGAGCTCGCCCTGCGTCGGGTCCCGACCAAGCGCCCGCTTCAGTGAAGCGGCGTTGTCGAGGGTGAGCCGGGCGGCGGCCTGCGCCGAAGCGTCCGGGTCGTACGGGTCAGCCAGCCCGTAGGCCGCCGCCGTCTTCGGCATGAACTGGTACAGCCCCGCCGCGCCGGACGGGTTCGAGGCGCCGGGATCCCCGCTGCTCTCAACCTGCGCCATCCGCGCCATGAAGCCGGGGTAGCGCTGATCCAGGCCACTGCCCTGCGCCGCTGCGGCGATCACAGCGGCGACGCGCGGGTCGGTCGGCATGGGCAGGGGTCCTGAAACGCGAAAAGCCGCCCTTGCGGAGCGGCTTTCAGGGTCCGGCGCGCAGCGCTGCGGACGGTGGCTATTTCCCGCGGTTCGCCCGTCGGGTCAAGGGGTGGGCCGGGCGCTGATCGGCGCGGGTGGACGTGCTACCCTAGCGCCATGCCCCGCTGGCTCCAATTCGCTCTCGGCCTTGTCACGCTGGTCGCACTCGCCGCGGCCATCGTTCGCACACTCGCGCGACACCTGCCGGAGGGGATGGAGCGCTGGAGCTACGAGGCGCTGATCCTGGCACTGGCCGTCGCCTTCGTGACGATCATCGTGCGAGCGGCGCGGGGATACCGGTCTCAGCAGACGGATGACGAAACGTGATGCCCCACTGGCTTCGGATCGCCCTGAACCTGACCGTGTTCGCTGGCATCGCGCTAGCAATGTGGGCGTATGCCAGTGGGGCGAAGGCGGTCGCTTAGCCGATCCGCGGCGAGGCTGTGGCAGCGCCATATCGCCCGTCGGATCAAGTGTGTGGCGGACGCGCCATATCCGGCGGGCCGGATGCTCGCGTAGGTTGCCGCATGCGCACCAACTGGCACCGAGCCGCCTTGGCAACCGCTCTGCTCATGACGCCGGCTGCCGGACAAGCGAAGGATATTACAGTTCTCGCTCGGTGCGGAGCGTCAGATGGACAATCCTACTATTTTGAGGGCGGCTTTGTCGGGCCTGGCCAAGGGGGCTGGAAAAAAGACGGCGTTGACGACGGGCGCGTGACCGTATTCCTCAACGAAAACGACCAGCTCGATCTGCTGGTGAAGGACAGGGCAACCACGCGCAGCTATCTCAAAACGGGCTACAAGGTAGGCCTAATCAACTTCGATCAAGCCACTAAGACCATGCTGATCTCTGCTTATGGTGCCGACTTTTCCGAGACCTATCTGATCCGTCAGAATGATTTAGGCGTCGGTACTATGGTCTGGACAATCAGCAAAATCACGCCCGCGATCGCGAAGACAAGCACGATGCAAGCGCCGTGCGGCCCTCAGTACGCGATAAAGCCCTGACGCTGCGCAGTGGCTTCATGACCTCTCGTTAGCCATTGGGGCCGTCGGGATGTGAGTGTGGCGACCGCGCCATCGACAAGGCTCCGCCAGCATGTTGCTCCTTCGTCGTGAGGAGCACCATGAAACACCTCGTTCTACTTCTGGCGATGACCACCACCCTGACCGCCTGCAATTCCGCCAACCGTCCCGGCCGAGGCGAGCTCTTCATGAGCGACGCGGAGGTCACGGCGAAGGATGACGCGATCTGCCGAGGCTACGGCGCTCAACCAGGCGCACCAGAATACATCCAGTGCCGGGCGATACAGGATCAGCGTCGCGACGCGGCCAGAGAGGCGCGCCGGAACGGCTGAGCCGTGCTAGAGCGTTTTCGGTCTGAGCTGAATCGGGTGTGTGGGGTTCACGCGGCGGTGTGGGACTGATTCATTACGTGCTCCAGACGAGGAGCGAGGTATGGGCCGACCCTACAGCCAGGACCTCCGCGAACGCGTCGTCGACGCGGCCGGGACAACGTCGCGTCGACAGGCGGCCGCGCGCTTCGGGGTCGGCGTGGCCACGGCGATCCGCTGGATGGCCGCCCTGACGACGACCGGGACGGTGGCTCCCCGTCCCCAGGGGCGGGCGCGCCGCTCCAAGCTCGACCCGCACGAGGCCTACCTGCGAGGTCTGATCGCCGAGAGGACCGACATCACCCTGGAGGAGATGCGCACTTGCCTGAAGGACGAGCGCGACCTCACGGTCGGGCTCGGCACGCTGTGGGCCTTCCTCGACGCGCGCGGCCTGACCTACAAAAAAAGACAGCCCACGCCGCGGAGCAGGACCGCCCGGACGTGAAGGCCGCCCGCGAGGCGTGGTTCGAGGGCCAGCCCGACCTCGACCCCGCCCGCCTCGTGTTCCTCGACGAGACCTGGACCTCGACCAACATGGCCCGAACCCGCGGACGCTGCCCGCGCGGCGAGCGGCTGCGCTCTCCCGTGCCGCACGGCCATTGGAAGACCACGACCTTCGTCGCGGGCCTGCGCCTGTCCGGGATCGCCGCGCCGTTCGTGCTGGACGGACCGATCAACCGCGACGCCTTCCAGACTTACGTCGCGCGTGTGCTCGTGCCCGAACTCGCCCCCGGAGACGTGGTCATCATGGACAACCTCGGCAGCCACAAGGGGCCGGCCGTCCGCGCAGCGATCGAAGCCGTCGGCGCACGGCTGCTGTTCCTGCCGCCCTACTCGCCGGACTTTAACCCGATCGAGATGGCCTTCTCCAAGCTCAAGGCGCTCCTGCGCAAGGCGGCTGAGCGCACGGTCGAAGGGCTATGGGCCGCCATCGGCCGGCTCATCGACACCATCACACCCGATGAATGCGCCAACTTCTTCGCCGCTGCGGGATATGAGCCAGATTAAACCGAAAACGCTCTAAAGACGCCTATGCCGACCCGCGCCCAGGTCTTCCTCTGCTGGCTGCTCTTCACCGGAGCGATGGCGCTCCTGTCGGTGGTGCTGCACGCCATCGTGCCGCCGGTGATGACCGCCCTTCAGGGATCGATCGGCGTCGGCCCGCTCGGCGTGATCATGCTGGTAGGCTGGCTCGCGCTCGCCCTCTACATCTACCCGCCTCTACTGCGCAGCTGGCTCGCGCGCCGGCGCAGCTCCCGCATTCGCCAGCGATAGCAGCCGGCTCGTGAACAGCTCGGCGTTCTTGCTGCCGGGCGGGGACTTCGACAGCGCCCGCAGGTCCGGAAGCGCCTTCGGATCGAACATCAGGCGCGCGACGGCCTCGCCCGAGTTCAGCATCCGTGCTCGCATCATCGCGTCGCCGATCCCGTGCTTGGCGCCGACCGCGAGACCAGCGACGCCACCCTTTAAGCCACCGGCTGCCGCCCCGGCCACCATGCCGGTGACCGCATCCGAGACCGCCTGCCCGACGTGGGTCTTGCCGGACTGGAATTCCTTCTGGATGGCGTGGTTGAAGGCGGTGTCCGATCCCTTCGCCGGCCGGTAGCCCGTCGCCTCCAGGGTCGTCAGCAGCCGGTCGAGGCCGCCCCAGCGCGTCTCGCCGTCAGGCAGTGCACGGATCACGGCTTCCAGGTTGTGGCGCTGCTGTGCGTTACCCCGGATCGCTGAGGCGAACCCGGCTCCGCCATACTGGGACGCAATGCCCTTCGACTGCTGGGTCGCTTCGTTGAACACCGTCTCCAGATAGGTCCGGGCGAGGCTCTGCGCGGCCGGGGCATCGTTGCGGGCCAGGGCCTGCATCGCGCCTGCCACCTCGATATGGCTGCCCGGGCCCGGGTTCGGCGCGAACAGGGCGCGGGTCGCGGCGGCCACGTCGGGGCGCTGGGCGATCTGGCCGAGCGGCGACGCCTCGATCCGGGCCATGCCCTCGCGCGCCATCGTGAGGCGGGAGAGCCGATCACGCACCTCGGGGAGGGCGTCGAGCACGTCGGCATGCTCGCGCATCGCCGCGCGCAGCGTGTCGGCCGAGAAGTCTCCGTTGGCTCCCGTTGCGCGGTCGAGGATCTGGGTCTCGACGTGCCGGCCGAGGGCTTGGCGCGAGTTCGGGGCCGGCTGGGCCAGCATCTCGCGCGCGGCGGACGGCTGGCCGACGATGCCCGGCACCTGCTCGGCTGGGGTCGCCATGCGGCCGGTGAGATCGTCCCGTCTGACCACGCGGCCGAGCGGGTTGTTGCCGGTGAACGGCTCCAGGGGGGCCGAGTTGGCGGCGAAGTTCGCGTCGGCGGTCGCCACCTCCGGCACGCTCTTCAACTGCGCGTCGAGCGCCGAGCGGGTGGCCTGCAAATCGCGCACCTTCGTCGCGTCGCCGATGTCCTGCGCGGCACGGATGCTGAAGTCGAGCCGCTCGCGGGCATGCAGCAGGCCGGCGACGCTCATGTCGAGGTCGCCGCCGGGCTCCCGCAGGTCGCGGCCGGCCGCCGTCAAGGCGCCCCGCACATCCCCCTTCGCCGTCCGTCCCTGCTCAGCGACGGCGGCAAGGGCCGGGCGCGGGTCGACCTGCCCGAACCGGATGTCGGGGATCTCCTCTGTCACGGTCGGCGTCTTCACGAGCGGCGCGGGCTGCTCGCGCATCGCGTTCACCGTGCGCTCGAACGCGTCGAGGGGCTCGGCGGTCTCGCCGCGCATCAGGGCGCCGAGGGTCCGCGATCGCACGTCGGGGTGAACGCTGGCCGGATCGACGCCGGCAGCACGCAGGTCGCCGTTCAGCCGGTTCTCCGCCTGCGAGAGGGCGGTGGCATATTCGTCCCCGAGCTGCCCAGCGGTCGGACCGGCCCCCATCGCCCGGCTGGAGCCGAGCGGGTAAGACGGGACGCCGCGCTGCTCGTTCTGGAGCTTGCGCAGCAGCTCGGACGAGATGTCCCGGGCCATGCCGCCGTCGGCGTCGGGGCGGAAATACCCCTCCTCGATCAGCCGCTCGCGCCAGAAGTTGTCGATCGACTTCCCGCCCGGCCGCGCGACGTTCCCGAGGCCGGGGATGCCGAACTTGTGCAGGTCGGTGGCCAGCACGTCGCCTTCGAGCGGCAGACCGCCGTTCTGGGCGATGAACCGCCCGAGGCTGACCGGGCCCGCCTCCTGGATGGCTCCATCGGCGCGACCTGGGGGCGGTCCGAGCGGGGCCGGCGCACCATCGGCGAACTGCGGGCGGCTGTACTGCTGCGGCGTCACGATGGGCTCGCCGGGGCGCTCCACCGTGGTCGTGCGCTCGATGCCGACCGTCTCCGGCGCGGCCCGGGCTGCCCGGTAGTCGACGTCCGCCTGCGCCGCCCGGCGCGCCTCCAGCGCATCGGCCACGCCGCGCATCTCGTCCTGGATGATGCGTCCGGCTTGCTCCGGCGTGATCCGGGGGCCGGTCGCCGCGCGCGCCTGCGACAGCGCTGTGCCCTCCGGCGTCTGCATCACACCCTGGCGCGCCGCGGTCTGGACGTCGAAGCCGAGGCCGGTCGGGCTCGCCGGCTCCGCACCGATGCGGTCGAACAGAGCGCGGCCAGCGTTGTCGACCTGCGCCGGACGGGCCGCGTAGAACTCGCCCGCGATCCGGCTGCCCTCACCGCCCGAGTTCGCCGCCACGCGGGCGAGCTGCGAGGCGCGCACCGCCTTCCCGCCGGTGGCTGCGTTCAACGCCTCGTCCACGGAGAGGGCGACCGGCCCTCCTGGGCTGTTCATCGCCCCATCGCGCAGTGACTGGGCCGCGGCCAGCTCGGATTCCGTGAGGCCGTGGGTCGCCTCCCGCAAGAGGTGCTCGCCTGGATTGCCGCCTTTGATCGCGCGCACGACACGGCCGACGCCCGCACCGATGAGAGGACCGCCAGCGCCTAGACCGCCGCCGATGGCAGCCCCCTGCTCGATCGCACCGAGATCGCCGCCGGACCGGACGGCAGCATCGGCACCGCCGAGGCCAGCACCAGACAGTCCGGAAGCCGCCATACGAACGGGGAGCGCAGCGCCCGAGATGCCGAACGCCGCGGGCGCGGCCGCCATCAGAGGGAGCGCGCCGACAACACCACCGCCGATCTCACCGGCACCGGACGCGATCGGATGCTCGGCCGCCGTGCGCTCGCCGAACCGCTCGACGTTCGCCAGCTCGTCCGAGAAGCGCGTGTCGTTCTTCAGCGCGCGAATCCCCGCGGCGGCGCGGTTCGCGCCCGCGAGTAGGTACGGGCCGACGACGGGCACGCCTTCGATGAGCCCGCGCCCGACCGCGGCCGAGGCGTCGCCCGGCTCGGCGGCCGTCGGCGCGTCCGAGAAGCCACGGTGCAGCTTCAGCAGGTCCGCATCCGACATGCCGGCAAGGTCGGCCTTCGGCGCGGCGCCGGCCGTCGCCTGGGGCGCGGCCGCGCTCTGATAGAGGCGCTGCAGCTCGTCGTCGGAGATCTTCGAGAGATCCATCAGCGCATCATCCCGCGGCGGCGCATCTCGGCCTCGACAGCCGCCCGATCAGGGGCGGCCGGCTTGTACTGGTAGACCTCGGGCTGCTCCACCTTGAAGAAGCCCGCGCGCTGCGCCGTCTCCGGCGTCGCGAACCGATCCACGCTCGCGTTGTGGTGGGCGATCGTGTTCTTGGCGAGGATCTCCTGCGCCTCGATGCCGGCGCGCAGGGCTGCCTCGACGCTGGACCGGTCGCCCGACGAGATCGTCTTGCCGAGCTGGAGGTCCATGTTGGTCGTGTGGCCGGACTGGCTGATTGCCTTGGCCAACTCGGCGCTCTTCTGGGTCGCGGCCTGATCGAAGAGCTGCGAGTTGGTCACGTAGCTGTCCGGGATGCCCAAGACCTGTGCGGTGATCGCGCGGGCCTGCGTCCGCCAGTCGGCGCCGGAGCCCGCGATGATCCCCTTGTCGAGCGCTTCCTTCTGCCGGTTGATCGCGGCGATGGTGCCGATGGCGCCTTCGGCCTTCGCCCGGCTCTCAGTGATCGCCTTCACGGCGGCCTGATCCAGCTCGGCGTTGGCCTTCTGAGGTAGCTGGTTCGTGCCCTGCGTCAGGGCGACATGCGGCATGCCCTTCTCGTCGTACGCTCCAGGCGTGCCCGCCGGGGTGCCGGGTGGCGGCTCGATCATCCGGCCATCGGCACCGACCGTGCCCCAGACCCGCGCGCCGCCCGTCGCCGGGGCGACCGGGGTCAGCGCAGACGGACCATCGGTCTCGCCGATCCGGGACTTGTTCACGCCGACGATCGATCCGTCGGGGCGGGTGATGACCTGCACGTCGTCCTTCGCACCAGCGGCGGTGCCCTCGGCCTGCGCCTGCGCGCGGGCCTTGAGCGTCCCGAGGTCCTGCGGGCCACCCGCTACCGGCACGAGACCGGTCGAAGTCCGGACGTAGCCTTCCGGCGCGCCGTAGTTCCCCGAGAGGAAGCTCTTCACGAAGTCGGGGTTGCCCGCGAGCGCGACGGCATCCTCGGCCGACGTGCCGGGCATCTTGGTCATGATGGCGCGGGCGGTCAGGTTCTGGACGCCCTGCTCCTGCTGCGCCTTGCGCGCCTTCAGACCGAACTCGGCCTGGGCCAGCGAGGAGGCCGCGCGCTTTCCTTCGTTGTCTTGGTAGTTCTTCAGGCCGACCGCAGCGCCGCGACCGAACCCCGGCGTCGACATCAGCCCCATCCCGAGCGACATCAACAGGTCGGCGCCGCCGTTCTTATTGAGGCTGCGCAGGCCATCGCCGATCCGGTCGAAAAATGACGGCTCCGCGGCAGAGGTGGCCGTGGCTGGCGCGGGAGAGGAAACACCGGCCGCGTTGGCCGGAGCCGGGGCGGTCGGGGTCGGCAGGCTGCCGAAGCTCAGCGGACGAGTGGGAACGGGCGGTGCGGGTGCCTCGTCATCACCACGCGGTGCGGGCGCAGCAGAAATCGGCATGGCCGGCGCGCGCGAGCCGATGAGGCTTGGGAGCGGGGACCGCGCAGGCTCTGGCGCAGTCGGGGCGTCCATCTGAGGCGGCAGAGCGCCAAACATGCGCAGCGGGGCGCGGGCGGGAGCCTCGGGCTCGGCGGACGGCACCGCGGCGGCGACCTGCGGCTGCATGGTCGGGGCGGTTGGCGGCACGAAGCCGGTGAAGCCTGGTGAGATCGCGGCCGGAACGTCGTCGGCCGAGACATCGACCTGGGGCCGAGCCTGCTGCATCAGACGGGCGATGTCGGCCGGGGAGAGGGCGCCGAACGGCGTGAGACCTGCGGACATGGCTGTGGTCCTCAGATGAATTTCGACGCGACGCTGGCGCCGGCGAGGCCAGCACCGAACAGCTGCTGCATGACACCGGGCTGCGGGATCTTCTGGACCGACGTTCCGCTCGAGGAGCCGCCGAGACCCGCGATCGGGCTCACGAGGCCGGAGTAGAGCCCGAGCTGCTTCCAGGGCGACGCCTGCTGCTCGTCGAAGACCTGCTGGGCAGTGTCGAGCTGCTGCTGGCGATCCGCGTCGAGGGCGGCGCCGACACCGGCCAGCGTCTGACCCGGGCGCTGGAGATTGTCGATGTTCGTCCCGACCATGCCGAGACCCTGGAGCGCCGCGGCCCGGTCCGCCTGCGCGGCCGAGAGCTTCATGCCGGCGGTCTGAATGCCGTTCTGGATGTTCTGATTGTCGATGCCGGCCAGGGCAGTCGCGCCGCCGAGCGCCGTCGTGTTCGTGTCGTTGTAGAGCCCGGCTCCGGAGAGGGCGAGGCCGGCGTTGACCTGCTCGGCGTTGTTGATCGACCCGTAGAGCCCCTGCTGGAGGCTGGTGCGGGCGTTGCGCGAGCTGTCGATCGCCGTAGCCGCCTGCGCCTGCCGGGTGCGCTCATTGTCATAGTCGGTGTAGCGCGCCTGCGTGCCGATCGCGCCGAGGGAGTCGGCGATCGTCGCGGCGTAGCGCCCCGAGCCGGTCCGACCCGCCGCGCCCATCTGCTGGGCGATCTTCGAGGCCGCCTCGCCCTGGCTCCGGCCGATCACCGCGTCGAGGTACGGGTTCGCCCCGCCCAGGAACTTGCCGTCGGCGGCATCCTGCAGCGACTTCTCGGTCTGGGTCTGCCCGGAAAGGCTGTCGAGCAGGCCGGTGTAGCCCGAGGTCGAGAGGTTATAGTCGCCGTTCGTGAGCTTCCGGGCCGTCGAGTAGGCGAGGTTGTTCGGATCGGCCATCGTGTCGGCGAGCTGGCTCACCCGCGACGTGTCGATCTTCCCGACGCTGTCGAGCCCGGAGAGCGCGGACTGGATGCCGGAGGTAGTGCCGCCGCTCGACAGGAGACCCTTCAGGTAGCTGTCACCCGCCTGGGCCGCGCCCTGGCCCGCGCTGGCGCTGCCGGCGATGCTATCCAGCGCGGCGAGCGAGGTGTCCCCGAGGCCGGCATAGCGCTGGCCGCCGTAGACCTGCGAGCCGACGCCCGAGTTGTACGCCGCGGTCGCGCCGGAGAGCACGCCCTGGAGCGCGGGCTGTGCCGGCGCCCACGGGTCGTTGTTCTGCTGCTGGACCGTGGTCTGGGTCTTGGTACCGCCGCCCATGTCAGGCCCCGATGCGCTTCGTGAAGTGGTGGCCGAGCTCGCAGGGCGCGGCGGTGTAGTCCGGCAGCACGCGGGCCCAGCCGCGGCGGCCGACGAACTCGACGGTGGTGCAGCCGAGCTGGGCCGCGCCGCGCTCGACGGCGGCGATGACGGCGCCCCACGGGCCGGCCGCGCGGCCACCGAGGGACAGGACCCAGCAGGAGAGCCGGCCACCGCGGTGCTGGCGGACCTGCGTCACGCCCGCCGCCACGAAGCGGTCGCCGTCGAAGATGCCGACGAGCTGGGCCTCGCCGGCCGAGCACGACGCGAGCAGGCCGGCCACGGTCAGGTCGCAGCGGGGCAGGGCACAGGCGGCGCCCAGGCATGCCTCGACGCGCTCGGCGAGGTCAGGCGCGAGCGGCATCGACAGGGGCTGGAGGCGCATTCAGGCCCGGCGCATCTCGAAGCGGAAGGTGCGATCGGTGGCCGGGTTCAGATCGTGCCCGACCGTGAAGCTGCCGCGGTCGGCCGAGATCAGCCACACCATAGCCTTCGACGCGGCTTCCGTGATCGGAACCCAGCGCGGCAGGGCGCCCACGCTGCAGTTCTCGCAGGGCACCTTCGTGCGCGAGACCCCGTTGGCCAGGGTGAAGGTGTCCGACGAGATCGCGTTGGTGGCCCCGCGCGCGAGATCGTCGATCGCGCGGCTGAAGAGCGACAGGTCCTTCTCGTTCCGGCCGGGGACGTTCATCGCGAACCCTCCGCCGTCGCGTCCGGCTCGATGGCCGAGACGTAGGACCAGGTCGTGCCGGCGGGGATCCGCACCCGGGCGCGGTGGTAGCGGCCCGAAGCGCGGGACGGCGCGATCCGCTCCACGGTCGGACCTGTCTCGGGCAGCCAGCGGGAGGGCACCGAGGCCGCGAGGCTCTCGCGGACACCGATCGCCACGCGCCAGTCGTCTGCATCCGTATCGAGGCGGGCCCCGCGCAGGAAGGCGCGGTTCGGCCGTGCCAGCATGGCGTCGGGGGTCTGCACCACCGCCTCCAGCGCCGGCCCGTCGAGCACGGCAAGCCGGTTGTCGGTCGTCATCACCGCGAGCAGCGTGGCACCGCCCTGGTAGATCGGATCATCGAGCGAGGGCTGGGCTGGATCGTCGATCGAGCCCTCGATGCTGTCGATCGAGGTGTCCGGCGTCGCGGCCGACATGCCGAAGCGGAGCGGCGTATCGAGGAACGACCAGCGGTCGAGGAGCCAGTCGTACAGCAGCGCCTCGCCCAGCAGGGACGGGTCGGACGCGTCGGTGCCGGCGAGCCGGTAGGCGAACAGGATCCGCTCGCCGGTCGGGTCCCGGAACGCCACCGTCATGCCGACGCGCTCCGGGTCGACGCGGCCCTGGAAGAACCGGTTCACCCGCTCGGCACCGATCGGCGTGGACGGGCCGCCGCCGATCACCAGGGCATAGAAGCCGTCGCGGTCGAGGAAGAAGATGCGCGGCCCGACCTTGGCGATGCACCAGGGCGCCACCGCGCCGCGGTTCTCCTCCAGCACCGAGCAGTCGAACACGTTCCCGGAATCCGGGCTCAGCGTCATGCGCCGGATCGCCCGCTCCTGGAAGATCACGCCATACTCGCCGCCCGCAAAGCCGGTCACGGCGCCGCCGTCGGGGAGCTGCTGCTCGTCGCCGGTCTGGTCGAGCTGGCCGAGCGGCCACTGCTCGATGTTCCCGCTGTTGGACCAGCGCACCGTCTGCGGCGTGTCGGGCAGGCCCGCCAGCACCAGGAAGTCGCCGACGACGCCCATGTGGCGGGCCCGGGGCGGACCGCCACCGAGATCCGCGAAGGGCTGCGTGCCGGCCTGGAGGACGTCGATCGTGGCCTTCTGCACCGGTGTGCCGGCCGAGCAGGCGAGCAGCAGCGTGCCGTAGACGACGAAGGACCAATAGTCCCCCGGCGGCACGCTGTAGGAGGTGCTCGGGTTCGTCACCTCGTGCCACGCCTGGTCCGTCGTCTTGTAGACGAACAGGCCCTTCGAGGTGCCGGCCACGTAGATCGGGAAGTTGTAGGTCGGCGAGAACACCGCGATTGCGCCGCGGCACTCCGCCGGCAGGGCGAGCGACAGCGGTACCGGCGCCAGGACCGGGCCGTACCCGTCCGAGCGCGGCACCACGTTGGTCGCGACCGCCGAGACCGAGGCGTCGACCGAGGCCCTGTCGGGCGCGAATGGCGCCAGCTTGATCGGGTCCATGCTACTCGGGCCGCGCCACGGCCTGCGCAGAGGCCTGCAGCTCGGCTGGGCGGCCGGTACGCTTGGCCACCTTCGCCGTGTCGGCCTTGATCCCGAGCGCGGCCAGGACCTGGAGCATCAGGCCGGTGTGCGCCTGGACCGCGGCCGGATCCTTCTGGAACAGGTAGGCCTCCGCCAGGACGGCGTAGAGGTAGGCGTCGGGCGCCTTGGCCAGCAGCCAGTTCTTCGGTGCGTTGGAGGTCAGCGGCGGGATCGCGGCATAGTAGGCCAGCGTCACCACGCCGGGCTTCTCCGGCACCATGCGCACCTTGCCGGCGCGGATCGTGAAGTACTGCGGGTCGCCGCCCGGGCGGTGCCGGAACCGCGCCTCCGGGCTGTCGGCCTCGGCGAAGGTCGGGCGCGCCGTGCGGCCCGAACCGGCCCAGGACACGGCCAGCCACTCAATGAAGTCGGTGGGCAGGTCCATCACGGCGACCGGCGCCGCGGCGGTACCGCCGCTGGCCTCCGTCTCCATCTCGCGCGCGCGCAGGACCGCGTTGAAGTGGCTCTCAGCCAGCGTGATGAAGCCCGGCACAGCGTCCGCGAGGTCGGGACGGGCGATGTAGTCCAGGACGGCGGCCTGGAGGCTCGCCAGATCGGTGATCGGTGCGGCCACGGCTGCCTCAGAGATAGTAGGCCCGCACCTGGCCGGTGGAGGCGATGGCGTTCGAGCGGCCGCGGAGCGCGTTCAGCTCCTCGGCGATGATGTCGCCCTGCTCCTTCGCCATCGCGGGGCTGCGCAGGACGTTGCGGGCGAGGTGCCGCTTCGCCCACGCGGCGATCAGGCTGGAGGCCTCGTCGGTCCAGGCGTTCGCCTCGTCGAGGTCCGGCGCGGGCAGCCGGACATGCGCCATGAGGCGGACCGTCCAGGCATCCGACGGCATCGGCCACAGTCGCAGCGAGCGCTCGAAATACGAGTAAGCGCAGGGTCGCGACTGGCTGGTGGGCTCGTCGCCCTTCTCGATCCAGGCCTCATCGACACGCTGCAGGACGGTCGGGGTCTCGCCGTCGAGCATCACGACGCTGTCGATCGCCATCAGGTCCGGGATCGCACCCGCATCGCCGGCCGAGTAGACGTCCGAGCCGGCGATGGTCTGGAAGGTGACGTACCCTTCGTTGAAGAAGAAGCGGTCCGGCTGGTAGAACCGGATCGCCCGGTCAACGGCCGTCGCGATCTGCGGGCCGAGGTCCGCGCGCTCGATGTCGTCCGCGATCTCCGCGTACAGATCGGCGAGCGTCGGCCGCCCGTCCTGTGTGGGCATCGGGCACCGTCTCCGTCTTCGAGGGCGACGGCGGCGGGGGCTGTTCTGCCTCCGCCGCCAGGGCCGCCGCGCCGAAGTGCAGCAGCATCCACGCCGACATCAGGCGTCGTTGTCCGGGGCGTAGTGGAACACGAGCGTGGCCACGCCGGCCGCCGGGGCTCCGGCGATCGTGCCGTAGATCGGCGAGTCAGCGACGAGGCGGCCCTTCAGGGTCGCGGTGTCGACGCGCTTCACACCGGCCGCGGTGACGGCGGTATCGGCCGCGGCGGCGAGGTCGTTGCCGCCGATGGACGTGCCCAGCGTGAGCGAGGCGCCGGCCGTGAAGGCGGTCTCGACCAGCACGAGCAGCGAGGTGATGAGCGCGCCGGCCGGCAGCGAGGCCGGCATGACGAAGGCGCCGTTGGCGAAGTTCACGGTCTTGCGGATGGTGTGCGAGACCTGCTCGCGCAGCTCGCGCGCGGCCGGCTGCACCGGGGTGACGTTGGTGGCCACGATGGCCTCCTATTCTGGACAGGCAGGGACAGGCGAGGGGCCGGAGCGCTAGGCCCCGGCCCAAGTCAGCCGTCAGGCTGGATCAGCGACCGATCAGGCGTCGGCGGGCTTGGCGTAGGTCGGGATGACGATCGTGCCGAAGTCGTCGCCGTTGAAGGTCGTCTTCTTCAGGCCCCAGATCGCCCAGGCCGAGACCTCGAGGTTGCGCTTGTGGTCGAGCAGCTCTTCGTTCCAGCGGTACCGGGTGTCGCCGCCAGCCTTGCCGTAGGCGATGGTCGCCGCCTGGGCGCCGAGCAGCACCGCGCGGCGGGTGTTGGCGACAGGGGCGAGACCGTCGGCCGAGACGCCCGCCGTGACGTCCTGCGCCTCGCGGAGCACGACGCCGTTATACTCGCCGAGAGCACCCGTGTAGATCGGGCTCTTGCTCGACTGCATGCCGGCCATCGCGGCCTTCTGGATGTCGAGCCACTGGCCGGCGCTGGTGTTGGTGCGGATCGACGTGACCTGCTCGGTGGCGAGGTACATCACGTAGAGCTTACGCCCGCCCACCACGACCGGCCGGATCATGACCTTGCGGTTCACGCCGCCGGTCTTGGCCAGCTCGACCGCCTTGTCGATCAGGTCCAGGGTGAAGATGTCGGCAGAGGTCAGCGCCGCATCGTTGGCGCGGGCGTTCGGGCGGAAGATCCGGCCCGCGGTCGCCGGGGTGACGACGTTGTTGGCGGTGAACTTCTTCGCGCCATTGAGCTGGTTCGCCGGGGTGAAGCCGCAGACGTGGTTGAAGAAGCACACCGTGCGGCGGGTCTGGAACCAGTCGGCGATGCCCGCGCGGGCGGTCTCGCGCAGGTTGAAGGGGACGCGCTGCTGGTCGATCGTGTTCTCCGACTTCACGCCGACGACCTCACCGAGCTCGTCGATGGTGACCTTGTCGGAGTTGATGCCGATCTGCTCGCCGTTACCCTCGGCCACGTCGGACGAGGAGAAGCCCGGGCCGCGGAGCTGCATGCGCAGGCCGAAGGTGACCTGGTCGCCGTTGCCCTTTTTGGTCTCGGTCTTCTCCTGGATCACGGCGTCGTCGCCGGTACCGACCAGGGGATCGATGTCGATGGACTTGTTGGCCTCGGCCGCGAGCTTCTTGCTCCACAGCTTGACGGCCATCGGGTCGTTCTGCCCGAACGCGGTGTAAGACATGGGGGTGCCTCTGAAGGCTGGATTCCGTGGGGGAGGGTTCGTGCGGGCCGTGCGTCGGCGCGCGGACGGAAGCCGGGCCCCAGAAAGACCGTTGGGGACGGGGTCGGACGGGCGCCGTGCGTGGCGCGGACGAAGGCTCTGACGCGGCCGGGCGGATCCTATGCGGGGATCAGTCGAACGACCGGACACGCGCGAGCGCCCCGCCTTGCAGCAAGGTGCGGCACGGGGCCGGACGGAAACTTGGGAAGCGGGGAGACGGGGCCAGCTGGGCCCGCGCGTCTCGCGGCGGTAGTCCTTTGAGCGTGTTCGCCCGTCGGGTCAAGCGGATTGGGCTACGGCACCATCGTTCAGCCAAGCGATCCGCGTCTCGGCACGCTCCCGGGTCGCACAAGCGAACCACACAACACCCAGCGGCCCGTCCCAGACGCAGACATGCGCAGCGAGAACGTTCTCGGGATGATGCTCGTACCGGGCCATCGTCGGACTCTACCGGATGCGCAGCCGTGCAGAAAGCGGCGCGCGAGCTGACCCGCGCGCCGTATCGGATCAGCCGCCCATCAGCGCGCGGATGCGCGCCGGGTTCGCGGCCATCAGCTTCTCAAAGTCCGCCTCGGACATGCTCGACAGCGTCTCCAGCGTGATCTCGCCGGCAGGCTGGCCACCGGCGGCCGAGAGCGAGCGACCCGGGCCGGCCTGTCCGGCGGCGGCGCGCGCAGCCCTATCGGCGGCGGTCTCAGCCGGCGCGGCCGGTGGTGCAGCGGCGGGAGCAGGCTCCGGAGCCTTCGGGGCGAACCCGCGGCTCTTGGCCAGAGCCGCGATCATGGCAGCCGGCGACTGGCCGCGCTGGCGGGCCGTCTGGGCGAGGTTGAACTCCTCCTCGCGCACGGCGTCGATCGCGGCTTTCTGTTCCATGCCGAACAGCGTCAGCTCGGCTACGCGGCCAGCGAAGAGGTGCTCGTAGGCGTCCGCGACCGTGGCGTCCGCCTGCATCGCTGTGCGGAGGTCCTGCTGGTAGAAGCCGATCACCTCGTTCCGCGCCGCCTCGGCCTGGCGGGTCTCCTCGGCCTTCTTCTGGCTCTCGGTGAGCTGGGTCTGGCCGGTGCGCAGCGCCTCGATCTGCTGCTCCAGGTGCTTCGCGTACCCGAAGATGTCCTCGGCCGGGTCCGGCACCTTCACCGGCTCGGGCGTGGCCGCCGGCTGGACCGGGGTGGCGGGGCGCTGCATCGCCTCGGACAGGATGCGCAGGCGCTCGTCGCCACGGGCGAACCGCTCGCGCAGCTCGTCGCGCTCCTTCTCGACCGCCTTCCGACGCTCGCGCTCCTCGTGCAGAGCGCCGTGCGGGACGAACTTGCCCTTCTCGTCGCGCGGCTGGTTCTCCGGTGCGCCCTCGGGCTTGGCGCCTTCCTCACCGGACTCGGGCTCGGCCACGGGCGGCTCGGCAGCGGCCGGGGCAGGCTCGGCGGCCGGCGGGGTCAGACCATCGGACGCGGGGGCTTCCTCGCCGCGCTCGTAGGCCTCGAAGGCAGCCTGCTCCTCGGGCGTGAAGGCGTCATCGCCGCCGCCGATGGCGAGGTCGGTATCGGTCATGTGGTCCTCGTGACGTGAAGGGGACGAAAGCCGGCGTGCGCCGCCGACGGGCGTAAGGGGTCAGGCCGCTGCTTCCGCGGTCTGGGCTGCAGCCTCGGGAGCCGTCAGGAGCTGAGCGAGCTGCACGGCGGCCGAGGCGTGATCCTGATGGGTGAGCGCCTGCTCGCGCCCGGCCTTGGCGTTCTTCAGGTTCGCGCCGGCCGTCATGTCCTGGATACGGGCGACCGCCGTCTGCACGGCGATCTGCTTCTGCTGCTCCTGCTCCGGCGTGTCGGCGCTCTGGGCAAGCAGGTCGCGCATCTTCGCGACGAACGAGGCGGGGAACGGCGAATAGGGCAGGATCTCGAGCAGGACCTGCGGCGTGATCATGTCCTTGATGATCGGCAGGACCGAGGTGAAGGTCTGCCAGACGATCTGCTGCTGGTTCGGCGAGGCCGGAGCGTCGTCGATCACCACGTCGAAATCGCCCATGGTCCGGTCGCGCATCAGCGGCACGACCTTGGCGCCCTCGTCACCCACGATGCGGATCAGGCGTCCGTCCGAGAGGTACGTCTGGATGAAGAACAGGCGCACCCGGCCGATGTGCTTCCGGGCCCGGCGCAGGGAGTCGAACAGCGTCGCCAGGATCGTCATGGCGGCTTGCTTGCGCTGGTACTCCAGCACGCCGGCCTGGTCGTTCTGCTTCTGACCGAGCAGCTCCAGGTTCACGCCCGACGTGTCGCGGATGGAGCCGATGGCGAACTCCATGAGCTGCCAGTGACCCGATGGCAGCACCGGGAGCGGCTTCTCCTTCATGCGAGCCGACATCAGCGCGCCGTCGGAGACCCACGACACCGCGCCGGGCTTGGCGATGCTGGCCTCGAAGGCGCGCTGATCCGGAACCGCGCCCTTCTCCATGATCCAGCCGCCCTTGGACTGGCGGTTCAGCATATCGAGCGTCTGCGACAGCCACTTGTTGGCGAAGCGCTGCGGGTCGCGCATGGGCCGCACGATCCCGAACCACGTTCCCTTGTTGTGGTCGCGGTCGCCGGTCAGGCAGGCGTAGGAGAACTGGTCGCCGGCAGGAGCCGGGCCGTCCTCCAACACCACGGCGCCGAGGAAGGCGCGGCGGTAGACCCGCTTCATCCGGTGGAACACCTTCAGCGGCATGCCGAGCATCTCGGCGCGGCGGGCGAGGACGGCCGCCTGCTTCGGATCCATCTCCTGCGGCTCTCCGGACGTGGGGTCGATCGCCACCGCGACGCGGGCGCGCTCCCACCACTGGCACTCGACGATCGTCACGCGCGAGGACGAGGCGTCGGCATCCTGGCCCGGCCGGTCGATGCGGCGCTCGCCGGGCTGGATCTCGTGATGCTCGCCGTCACCATCACGATCCTCGGCCCAGGCGGCATCGAGGAGCGCGGGATCGACCTCGGGGAACAGCGCCTCGGCTTCCGCCCGGTCCATCGTCTTCGCGCGGAACAGGCGGCGGGCATCGGCGAGGTTCCGCTTCCGGGCCGCGGCGTCCCAGTTCATCTCCAGAGCGTTGACCCGGTCCTCGACATACGCGCCGTCCGGATTGGTCTCATAGTCGAGACGCATCTCGACCCAGCCCATGCCGCAGATCGCGCAGTCGACGAACGCGTCGGATTCCTCGTCCTCCGCCTCGGCCTCGTCCGCGAGGTAGCGCGACGCCTCGGTGAGCAGCTCGTTCTTGGCCGCGTCGCCGATCTCGCGGGGCAGGTACTGGATGTCCTGCCGGCTGTTCACCTCGGAGCCGGCCACGGCCTTGATGACGGGCAGGATCCGGTTGAACGTCACGGGCGGCCGGCCCTGCTGGCGCAGCACGGCCTCGTCCTCGGTGCTCCACTGGCGGCCGGCCACGAAGTCGAAGTCCTCGCGGGCATCCTCGCGCCACTTCGCGGAGGCCTCCCGGTCGGTGCGGTACCAGCCGCGCAGACGGCGCAGCAGCGCCTCGCGGTCGAGCCCAGCCTGATCCACCCCCTCGCCGTCGAGGGCGGGCGCGTCCGTGTCCGTCATGCCGCCCAACCTGATCCTGATGTGCTCTCATCCGCCTCGCGGCGGCGTCGGCGCGCGTAGACGTCGTTCGGACCATCCACCGGCGGATCGTCCTCACGGGGCTCGGCGATGCCGATGGCGAAGTACCGGAAGGCGTCAGCCGTGTGGCTCGCCCAGTCGTGCAGAGGGGCCTTGGAGAAGGCCTGCGTGTTCGGGTCGACGTCGAACCGGTAGTTCCGGAGCGCCTGGAGCCCGTCGGCGCAAGCCTCCTCGTCAAACCAACACCGCGCGAAGATCTTGCGGGCCGCGTCGATGCCGGCGGCGACCGTCAGGCGAGGCGTGATCCGCACCCGGTGCCCCGCCGCCCACATCTGCTGCTCGATCGTGCGCTCGGAGGCGAGCAGCTCGTTCCGGGCGTCATGCGGGAGCCAGTGCTCGCCGTAGACGTAGCCCTTGCCGCCCTGCTCGACCGGAAGCGCCCGCTCCTTCAGCACCTCGAGGTAGTGGCCGAGCGCGTGGCCCCGGTTCTCGTAGAAGTCGATCAGACGGAACTCGAAGCCGACGATCTGGGCGAACCAGATGCTGGTCTTGTCCGCCCGGCCCAGATCCCAGAACGTGTGAACCGGCTTGGTCGGGTCGTACGGGACCTTCGTGAACCGCTTGGCGGTCGCCGCGGCGAGGATCTCGTTCGCGTAGATCGCGCCGTCGAGCACCGCCTTGCAGTTGCCGCCCCAGACCGTCTCGTAGGCGACCGGGTCCCGCTCCTTCAGGTCCAACGCCTCCTGCCGGAGCACGTCGGGGAACCAGGGATTGTCCTCCCAGCCGATCTTCACGACCCGCGCGCCGGTCGGCGGCTTCTTCACGAAGCGCTGGTAGGTCTCGTCCTCCTCCAGCTCCGTGTTGAAGCTGATCCAGATCTCCGAGCCTTCCTTGCGGATGGTCGGGATCAACACGTCCCAGGACGTCTTCGAGACGGTGCGGGCCTCCTCGACCCAGCAGATGTCGACACCCTCGGTCGACTTCACCGAGGCGACGTTGTGCCGAAGCCCCTTGAAGATGAACTCGGTGCCGTTCCGGCCGAGGATCCGCTTCTCCTGGACGTCGTAGAAGCCGTGCAGTCCCAGGAGGTCGATTTGCTGCGCGAACAGCGCGTGCGCCGATTCCGCGATGCTGTTCTGAAACTCACGAGCGGCGAGCACCCGGAGCGGCCGCTGTGCGCCCTGGATCAGAAGCGCCCGGCCGAAGCCCCAGGATTTCGCCCCGCCGCGACCTCCGTAAGCGACCTTGTAGCGCGCCGGCTCGAACAGGAAGTCGAGCTTCTCCGGGAACTCAACCTGCATCGGGCGGCTGCCCGGGCCGGATGAAGGTCACCGTCATGCCGGTCGGGATCGCGCCGCCCTCGCCATCTCCGTCGATGGGCTGGGTCGGCTTGCCGTAGCCGCGATCGAGGATGGCGTTGGCGGCTGCTACGCGGGCGGCCTCGCTCTCACCCGCGGTCGCGATCGCGACCAGGACCTGCAGCGCGGTCTCAGTGTGCGCGCGGGCAAGGTCGCGCACCTTGGCCGAGGCTTTTGGGCGGCCGCCGGGGTTGCCGGACTGGCCGGGCTGGAACTGGCTCATGAGCCTGTTTCGTTCCTGATCTCAGGAGCGCCGCCGCTGGCAGAACGTCTTATGCGTGCCACCGGCCGGCAGGCTCAGATGCGTGGTCAGCAGCGTGCCGACCATCGGGCATTCGGTGACGAGCGCCACCGGCTGCGTGAGCACGTCGAGGGCGGTATCGCTCGTGCAGTCGGGCCCTTCGACACCGGGCGGGCAGGCGAGTGCGCCGGCCATGTAGCCCGGAGACTGGGCGTGTGCAGGCTGGTCAAACACCCAGACCCAGGCCCAGCCGAGCATCAGGATGAGGAAAATACCGGCCAGCTGCCGGACACCGAGAATGCTGCGGGCGATCTCAAGCATCGGTCGCGATCTCCATGACCAGCACATCAGCGCAGACGCTGAGCCGTATCTCTGTGGCCCCCATCACACTTCAGCCCGCCGTCAGTGCTTGGCCCGGGACGGCATATCGCCGAACAGGAGCGTCAGACGCTCGGCCGCGACGCGGATGTCGTCGGGGAGTGCGGGCCGAACCATCACGAACGAGGCCGTTCGGCGCGAGCGTAGGGCTGCCACGGCGATGCCGGCGAGCAGGATGGCGGCGCAGAGGCGGGGCATCAGCGGAGGATCCTCACCGGGATACCAAGCAGCCGCTCCGCGTCGGCGCGCGACAGCTTCGGGATCGGGCCGGCCGGCGCACCGAGGTTCTCGGCACCGACGGACAGCTCGTGCTCGCCGCGATGGACGCGGGCCGGCTGGGGGCCGGCCGGGTGCGTGCTGAGCAGCCAGAGAAGGACGAGGCGCTTCAGCATGGCCGGGCTCGCAGCATCGCCATGGAGCGGCGGACCTCGAACTCGCCGGCCCGGGCCTCGTCGTACGGGGTCTCGACCGGGAGCGGCGTGGCGGCCGGGTGGCCGATGACGCCCTGCCGGCGGAGCTGGTCGCCGTAGGCCTGGGCCGCTGGGTCGCGCTGGAGGCGCTGCGCATGGCGAAGCGCCCGGTCCGCGTCGGCCGGGGTGAAGTCGGGGCGTGCGGTCAAAGGATGATCGCCTCATGGGCGCCAGGCCGGAGCACGTGCTGCTCGGCGCCGGTCCAGGTGAACAGGTATTCGACCGCCCCGCGGTACTTCGGGTTGTCGAGGACGTAGCCGACCGTGTCGTGCCGCCAGCGGCGGCCGGTCGGTGAAGGGATGCCGTCGCGGTTCAGCCCCTCGGCGATCGCCTGGAGGGTCGCCCGCGGGCGCTTGCCGCGGCCCCGCTCTCGGAAGATGCGTCGGATGACCGCCGCCTGCTCCGGCACGATGATGAGGCCGCCCGCCCGGTCGGTCGCGTAGCCGTAGGGGACCCGACCCCCGGCGAAGCCGCCGCGGCCGGCCTTCGCGAGCTTCCCGCCCGCGGTCCGGTCCCGGATCGTGAAGCGCTCCGATTCCGCCATGCCGGCGAGGATCGCGAACACGGTGCGCCCCATCGGCGTCGCCGTGTCGATCGGCTCGGTGACGGACCGGATGCCGACCTCGTGCGTCTCGGCCAGATCCGCCACGGTGGTGACGGCGTACCGGATCTCGCGGGCGAGCCGGTCGAACCGATAGACCAGCAGCACCGAGAACTTCCCGTCGGCAGCGAGCTGCAGGACCTCGCCGAACCCAGCCCGGTCGGCGGGCCGGGTCGCACCAGATACGCCCGCGTCGGTGATGACCGCGACGAGCTCGTAGGCCTGGCTCTCGGCGAAGGCGCGGAGGGCTCGCTCCTGTGTCTCAAGCCCGAAACCGTGAGCGGCCTGCTCGTCGGTGGAGACCCGGAGGTAGGCCACCGCGCGGGTGGCCAGAACCGCCTTCGCGGCCTCTTGGGTTTTTATTCTGCCCCGGGCGCGAGCGGTTCGCCGCGACCCTGAAATCGCGGTTAAGTCACTCATTCCGTTGATCTATTTACGCTGGCGTGGCGGTTTTTGCGGAAATGTCTTGGTAATTCCGCATCGGGGCGTCGGATCTGCCCCTCGATCGGTGAAGACGCCGCACCCGTGATGCAGGTCGGAGGACGTTACCTCCTGAAGAGGAACACAATGACCTTGCTGCGCACCCTGACGCTCGCCGTCGCGATCATCGCCCCGACAGCCGCCGGAGCCGAACCGATCGGAGCTTCAGTGATGCTGGTCCGGCATACGACCACGCTCGGTCAGATCAAGCCGCCCCGCCGCCCAGACGACTCGACCTTTCGAGGAGCCGCGACCGGCCGGGCAAAGAACGATGCGGTCGGTGACAAGCTCAGCCGCGGCATCTGCATCGGCTGTAGCCCGCGATAGCGTCAGGCCGCCCGACGACGCCGGGCCACCGTGAAAGGCTTGCCCTTTTCGCTCTGTCCGGACAGGCCGAAGGTGCGCTTCTCGACGGTGCCGATCAGCGGCCGGAGGTGGCGGATCAGCGACCGGATGCGCCGGCAGTGATGGTCGCGGGCTTCGAGGTCGACGTCCTGGCGCCCGGTCGCGCGCAGGCGGCAGAGCGCGAGGCTCTCCTCCTCGATTGCGGTGACGATAGCGTGGGCGCTCATCGGGGACCGATCATGACATGGAACACCGCCCGCGTCTCTCGGGGCAACGCCTAAGCTGTTGAGCGGGTTCGGGTTGCGACCGAGGCTGCGCCTTCAAGGCCGGGAAATTCGCGGGAGGCCCGCAGCGTCTGCGACCGCCAGTGAGACAGCATCTGCTCGCTGGGGGATCAGTTCATGACGCTGACCACCTCCAAACCGGATGATAGGTCGAAGCGCGTTACCAGAATGCAAACGCCCGGCGGCTTTTCAGCCCCGGGCGTGCGTCTCGCGACGATCGGGTTTTGCCGGGTTTCGCCCGACGGGTCAAGGACGACTGCCGTCAGGGAGGTGGTACTTCGCGACGGTGGCTTCGGTCACCCAACGCGAGCCGCTCGATTTGCAAATCTCGTAAGCGGACTTGATTGCTGCGTTCGAGAGACGGTTTATGTCCGCCGTCGTCCTGAATTTATGGCGTTTCATGAGCCCTGGAGGCTGCCTGAAGTCCCAGGTAAGAACATCTCCATGATTAGTTGCGCCCCATATGTGGTGGCATATTTCGTTGCGTCGCTCGCATAATTTGAGAAGGCCGCTCAAGGCTTCGGTCATGCTTTTCTTATTGTCTTCCGGCAAATCGCTCTGCTTTACCGCCGTCTTTACAAGGCGGATTTTTGCCTCTGCGCTGTTTGTGGAAGAGAGAACTCCGGCGGATATGTCCTGCTCAACCTTGGCCGCGATGCCAAACGCGATCGTTAACGTAGCTTCCGCAAGTGACCATCGGGCGATGAACTTACCGAGCGCTATGACAATATCCGGATGATCGTCAATAAATCCGATCCTGGTTTCGGTTTCTGGTCCGATATGGGGTGCCATTACATGCTCCGGTCAGACGGAGAAGCTGGCACGTGTCGGCCCTGATGTCAGCTTTGCGGTCGATCGAAAGAGCGCCAGAACGCCTCATCGCGCACCCAAGTCGCCTCGACCGTCACTGTCGAGGCGAGCACGCGCTTCCAGAAGCGGTGTGCCGCCGGCGTCTGGGCGGCGAGCATCCGGTCGGCTGCGGATCGGTTAAGGCGCTCGTACCGGACGCGGGGACGCTCAACCCGCCGCATCCCAAGCGGCGGATATATCGCGAGGTGGCCGCTGCACACGCCGTCAGGCCTCCCCGCTGACCCGGCACCGAACCGCCACGATGTCTCGCACCCGCCCGCGTCCGGCGACGGCCCGCTGGACATCCGGCTTGGCCTGCGGGGCATAGCGCGCTTCCTCGGCGCCCCAGTACTGCCCCTGGCCGGCCGGGACGGCGCGGCCACGCGCGTCGGTCTCCTCGCCGGTCTTCTGGCCCTGGAAGAACCGCTCCTGCACATTCGCGACGCCCTCGGCCGCGAAGTCCTCGTCGAGGTTCTCCATCAGGATCCGGAAGTGCTCGGCGATGTAGGCGGTGCCGCGCTCGCCGCCCTTGCCGCGAGCCTCGGCGAACTGCGCGAAGGTCTTCCGGCCGGTGAGCACCTCGTGGAGGAATCGGGCGCCGGGGGCGCCGACGGCCCGGACGACCTTGTCCTTAAGCTTCGCCACCAGCCGGGCGTCGTCGATCGCGTAGATGACCGACAGCTCGTGCGCTATGGTCATGTCCTTCGAGCCACGGACCCCGAAGTCCATGGAGCCGAGCCGGGCGCCGGAGGCGCGCTCGAAGATGGCCTGGACCTGGCGCCCGACCTCGTACTGCGAGACCGTGAGCCGCCCGTGCGAGCGCTCCATCTCCAGCACGTCGACCCGGCGGTTGACCGAAGCGAGCGAGCGGCCGCCCGGGGTCCACGGATCGTCGACCGCCACGGCCGCTGTTTGGATGGGGCCACGCTTGCCCCGGACCGGCTTCGATAGGTCGGTGCGCGGGTCGAAGGCGCCAGCGTGGTCGTACCGGTCGCCGCGCGGATCCCGGCGCCGCTCCGGCCGAGCGAACCGCTCGTGCGTGTGGGTGGCCGGCGAGCCGGCGAGGGTGATGGCCTTGGTCCTGGACGCTGCCACGGTGGTGCCCCTTGAGGCGGTCGACCTTCCGTCGATCCGTGACACCTGATCTGCGTCCCGTTTTTGGACACTGGCAAGCGAATGCAGGCCCACGCGACAATCAGATCCGTAAGCCCTCGCCATTGGTCCAAATTATCGTCCGGCACCCATGTTCAGAGGCCGCAACGGGTGGGTTCCTTCCCGTCAGCTTCCGGACAGGGGATGTATCGAAGCGGACATAGCGGCGTGACTGACGACGCGCTGCAGCCTCTGAAAAAATCCACCTGCCTGCAGTTCGATAGACGATGCGCCAAAACAGGGCCGGGTAGGTTTGCGGCAGTCTTCTATTCAACAAAATACCTGCGACCCAAACGTTTATACGGCGACCGAATTTGGCTGCGACCAAGAGTCGGATCTGCCAGCATATAGAAAACGTCCGCAAGTCTTACGAATTTTACCTAGAATTCACGCCCACGTTCCCGGGCGGAAGGTCTGCAGATTGACAAATCATAACTCACTTGCGCAGAACAAAAATTCCAATAAGCTATGCAAAATACCGAACCGGAACGATGAAGAGGGATCGATGAGAGGGCTAACTTTCTCGTTACTGATCACATGTCTCGCAACAAGTGCATCGGCAGAATATGTCCCACTCGGAACAATCAACAACGCCCAGACTCTCAGCACTTCGGGTCTCCCAGCGCCAGCTCTGAAGCCTGTGCTCGGCCAGGGTTACGATGTTTTCGCTAATGAACTGCGACAAGATTGCGTAGCTGGAAATGGTCATGACTATACCGATGGTCATAAAGGCGCAGCTCTTCTCGACATAGAGTATATCAATACGACGTCTGATATGCAGTCGTACGACAAGGCCTCGCAACAATCAGTGAGCCTTTCATTTGCGTATAAGCTATTCAACGCTGATCTTGGCGACGAGATTCATACATCGAAGTCATTCAATTCCGTTAATCAGTTCGCCCGAATTTATCGGCGGCTCGTCACCCAGGCCGAAACCCGGAACGACGGCAAATGGCAACCTAGCATAGAGAAAGTTGTTTCGCAGGACCTAAATAAACTGAACGTAATGAAAAATTTTACTGAGTTGTGCGGGACGCATTTCATTTCAGCTATCTATCGCGGTGACTTACTTGACCAAACCGTCAAATTTAATCTCAACAAAGATAGCTACACCGAGGAAGGTAAGAAGAATTTTTCAGCCGGTCTAAAAGGGATATTTAGTGCGGGATATTCAGATACTGCTTCGCAAAATAATCTAAAGACCGTTTCTGAATTTATTTTCATCAAAAATGGGGACCAAGGCGCCATCGGCAAATCGGCTCCTAATCCTAATTCACCTGGCGGCCCTCTAGCTGCTGCGCAGTATGCTCACACCACTTATGCCGACCAAGTGGCTGACTTAGATCCTACCACGAGTGCAATTATCGGAATCGATGTTCTGCCGTACTGGAGGTTCAATTTACAGGGTCGGGACGCCTTCGGACGTTGGCAGAATGCGATTTTGGATAATATAAAAAATAAGCAACCTGCCTATTCAAGGCTCTTGAGTGCATTGTCGGACATAGATTTCGCACTTAACGAGTTTAATGATGACGCCAAGCGTCGCATTTTCTATGACGAGACTTCTGAAAGTCTTAAAACAAAAAATACCCTTGCAACTATTATTCAAAATGCTTTTCTTGCTGCCGTGAAGGCCTGCTACGACTTTACGTTTTCGGGTGAGCAAGAGAAAGCCGCGAAGGTATGTGGCGACGATCTTGTAAAAACTTTACCGACAGATCAGATACAAGCTGTTCGTCCAAAACTTAAGCAATAAACACAATTATTAAATTCTAAAGACGAGCATAATGGTGAGCTACATCGAAAATTACCGAAAATACCTGCCAAATCATGTAAATCAGGAGCGATCATCTATGAAAAATCGTTTTGCGGTCGCGGCAATTATTGTCGCAATAGTGAATGCACCTGCAACCACCGCCTTTGCAGCGGACCCAAGTTTCACATGCCAGCTCCGCGAAGGTGGAAAACGGATGGTCATCCAGGGAAATAATAGCTCCGGACAAAATATAAGTTGCAGTGAGGTACACTGCGAAGCGTTCATCAACATCCCCGGCGGGACTCGCCGATGTGAAATCAAGACGCCATTCAATATTCCCCCTAATACAAAGGGTCAGGAAATTGGAAATTGCTTCGACGACACACAGCCAGCAACCCGAGTGATTGGAACAGGCTTCACATGCTGAAGTTTTAGTGACAATTAAGACCAACGGCTGATTTCATTTTGGCCTAGAGAGACAGCGAATTGCTGACTATTTTGTGAGCAGTCGGCAGCATGTTGTGACAGAATGATTAATCTTTTACTATAGTGAACTTGCGTCTACGCTAAATCAGCTCGCTTTGGGGCGAAGTACCATTGTACACTTGCCGCCCCGAGCCAACGTCGCCGGACGACTGACAAATGGCGGCTTTCAGGAAATGCTGATTGTGGTCCGCATCGCCGAATTGGGTCGCAAGCAGCCTCGCCAGACTGCTCAGTCAAAGCTGACCTGCCCTGGAAGAGATTAGTCTGATCCGCCACCCAGCCCGCGCCTGTTCCAGGCCTCCGCTAGCCGCTCGCAGGCACGCTTTCGTCGCCGGTCGAATGTGCGACGCTGGACGCCGAACTCGCGGCAATGGTCGCTAACCGATCCGCCCGGCACGTCCTTCAACAATCGGAGCCGGCGGTGGCGTCTGATCCTGCCGCGGGCCTTGGCACGGGCCCAGGTGAGGAGAGCGACACGCTCCTCGCTGTCTCGGCCCAGGATCTCGGCCGAGAACACGATCCAGTCGAACGTCGCCCGCATCTCCTGCGGGTCATTCGGCTGGAGCCGGTTCGGCCGGACGCTGAAGATGCCCGAGCTGGTGAAGGCCATGAACGCCGCCACCAGCCACCGCTCCACGTCCGCGCACGTCATGGCCGGCGGGTCCGGGCCTTCGATCCTTAGCGGGTTCGCCATCAGCACCGGACGCGGATACTCCTCACGCAGCCGAGCGGCCGAACAGGTCAACTGCCGGCGGGTCGGCGCGGGCGGCCTCCGCCGGCATCGGCGGCACCGCGACCCGCGCTTTGACGATCGCGCGGCAGTCCGGATCGGCGCACGACCACATGCCGTCGCTGCGGTTCCGGAAGACGCCGAAGCCGAACGAGGCCCCGAACACGCCGCAGGACGCGCAGGTGCGCTCGGTCGGGCGCTTGGCCGCCTGCTCGGCCGCTTCCTCGGCGGCCTGCTGCGCCGCCTTGCGGCGTTGGAGCTCGGCCTTCCACAGGTCGGGTCTCACGATGCACCTCCCGCCAAGCCCTGGCGCTGGTCGAGGCGGGCCATCAGCCGGCCGATGTCCGGCCCGTGGCCCGTCGCGCGGAGCCGGGCGAGGTCCTCGTCCAGCTTCGCCCGCTGCGCTCGGGCGATCTCGGCCGACGTCTCGGGGCGGTGCCGCGCGGGGTCGGTCTGCCGCATGCGCCTCAGGTGAGCCTCGGCCGCCTTCGCGACCTGCGCGCGCTGCTCCGCCGTCGGCACATCATAGACCTCGGCATCGAGCACGCGCCGGATGTGCAGCAGCTGCGTCCGGAGCGGGATCAGGCCTTCGCGCGCCTCGTCGGCGAACTCGGCCGGGGAGGGTCGGAAACGCTTCGACCAGGGCCGCAACGTCTCGCCGGACCGGAAGCGCTCGGCGGCGGCGTGAATCGCGGCCAGCGGGAGAGCCTTCAGCGCCGACACGTACTCCGCGACGAGCCAGTCGTTCTCGTCGTCCCCGCGCCCGCGCCCCTGCTCGAATCCCAGGAGTACCCGGGTCACGACCGTGTCGACGTGGCGGGGATTCGAGACCGCCGTCAGCTCGGCGTTAAGCCGCTCGGCGACGTCGGAGAGCACTCGACGCTCGGCTATCGTGGCCGCCCTGTCCCGCCGCACGCAGTAGCGGGTCGGAAGGACGGGATGCGCCTCCAGCCTGCCATGGAGTGCCGAGATCCTCTCCTCGGCTTGGGCCGGCGTCAGGGTCGTTCGCGTCGATGGCACGCGGTTCGACATCGTAGGCTCCCGTCAGGGATTCGGCACGTTGGCGGATGAGGCGGGCGGCGAGGCCGGTAGGCGCGGGCTGGGCAGGGCGGCCGCGATCCGGGCGGCGGCCCATCGCTTCGCGCCGGGCCTGGAGGCGCCGGTCGACCCAACTCGTGAAGTCGGCCAGCTCGCGTCCGTCGGCCTCTTCGATCAGTCCGAGCACGACCACCGCCTCGTCGTGGGCAATGGCCAGCCAGTGGCCGATCAGGGCGAGGGCCGAGCGCTGGGACCGGCCAGTGTTGGCGCAGATCAGCGCTGCGCCCCGGGTCAGCAGGGCTTTGCGGAAGGCTCGGGCCTCGTCTGCCGCGCTCGCGCCGCCAGCTTGCCCGACATCGTCGGCCGATCCGTCAGGATCGGAACCGGGGGTCGGGGAGGGGTTAAGGGGTGGGGGTGGAGGTGCAGGAGGAGGGGGCGGACCATCCGGGGAGGGGACGGGGGGTAACGCGTTACCGCCGTTACCAGCGTTACGGTGCGTTTCACGGTGCCGGCGCACCCGCGCGGCGGTCTGAGCTCGGCGCTTCTCGGTCTTGGCGTCGACCTCGGCAGCCGCGGCCTTCTCGTCAGCCTCGATCACCGCGAGCAGCATCTCGGCCGAAGCACCGGCCGCCACGAGCGCGCGAAGGGCTTCTGAACGGATCGCCATCGCCTACTCCGCGGCCATGGGGAGGGGATCGGCGCCGGCTTCGTCGGTGAAGTCCTCCCAGGACATGCGACTGAGCTGCGTCGGGCCGCGATGGGAGACGTCCCAAACGAACCACGCGAAGGCCATGTTCGAGGAGGCCTTCGGGCCAACCCAGCCATCCCGGTGCATCATCGGCAGGCGCTTGCGGAAGCAATGCACCCGGGCCAGCGTGCCGGTGTCGAGGATGGAGCCGCGTGAGATGCTCTCGTAGAACGAGAACCGCAGCAGCATCATCACGCGCGGGCAGAGCCGCACGGCCTGCTCCACGAAGGCGCGAGCGTCCTTGTAGGGCGGGTTCGTGACGATGCAGTCGATGCCCTCGGGGGCCTCCGGCACCTTCAGGAAGTCGACGCCCGAGACCTGGCCGTCCCAACCGTAATCGACGAGATCGGTGGCGAGCACGTCGTGCCCGCCCGCGTACAGCTCGCGCACGATGGCGCCGGGCCCGCAGGCTGGCTCCCAGATCCGTTGCGGCAGCCATTCGGTCCCTATCAGAGCCCGCACTGCGACGGCCGGCGTTTCGTAGAGGTCGTTCCCGCGCTCCGAGAGCGCGTGCGCCTTGTTCTCGCGGTGGCTCACGATGCAGCCCTCCGTCGGAAGGCTGGGACCATCCGCGCGAGCACCAGCATCACGCCGCGATCCAGGCGTGGCGCCAGCTCCGTCCCGTCCGGATGGAAGGAGCGCTCGCAGAGGCGCATGGATTCGGCCGCGTCGAGCGCGCCGCCATAGGTGCCGCGGAACAGCTCGCGGCCCGAGAAGATCAGCACCCATGTCATGCCGCCGCCCTCACGGCTTGCGGCTCCAGAGCCGTGACCTGGATCACCAGCTCGGGCGTCTCGCCGTAGAACTTGCGGACAAGGCCATCGACCACGGAGGCGTCGTCGGCCCAGACGACGTGGTTCAGCGCGTCGATGACCTTGGCGATGTTGTCCCAGTCGGGCTTGGTCGTGGGCCGCAGGCGGCGCTCGATCGCGTCCAGCCGCTTCCGCTTCGACCAGCTCGCCGGGATCGGCATGGTGGCGAAGATCCGAACCTCCAGCGGTCCGGTGAGGAGGGCGCGCCCGCGCATGGCGGCGCCGGCCGCGAGGCGCAGCGCGCTCTCGTAGGCCTCGGTCTTCTGGTCGGGATGGGAGTGGATGCGCGCCACTCCTCCCCGATGGACGAGCTGCGCGCGGTGCCGGCCCTTCCCGCGAGGGGCGCCTGGCAGGCGGATGATGACGGTCTCGGACACCGCGCGCCTCCAGGCTCAAGCGTCCGCGGGTTCGCGCGTGCGGCGCGACCGAGTCTCGCGCGTCGGCGGCTCGGGCAGGGGCGAGCGATCGGCCTCGTCCTCGTCGCCCTCCTCGGCCTCCGTCTCCTCGTCGATCGGCAGGTCGGGCTGATCCTTGTCCGCGAGCGCATCGGCGCGCTGGCCGAAGAAGACGCTCGGCTCGGCCAGGACGAGGACCGCCGGCTTCGCGCCGTGCTCGGCCAGCTTCGTAATGTCGTCGACAGAGCCGGAGGCGCCGACCTCGAGCTTGAGGCCGTCCTTCACGGTCCACTTGCCGGTCGACACCACCAGGTGGTCGAAGCCCTGGTGGGCGACGACCCTGATGGCCTCGCGCACCGTCTTCCCGGCGATCTCCTCGCAGCGGCTGATCATCACCCGCTGCTCGTGCTCGGACATCTTGGTCCAGCACGGCATCTGCCGGCAGATGTTGTCGAGGATCCGGTCTCGGATATCTCCGCGCAAGGTCTCGATGCCGAGCTCTACAGCGGCTTCCGCTTGCGCGACCGCGTCTGTTGTGGATTCCATTGCTCTCTCCATGGATGGGCACCACGCCCATTCTCTTCAGACCGCCCGGCACCCGCTCCCACAGCAGGCCGGGCGGTTCTCGTTTCAGGGGTGCGGGCGGCTGCCCGGCAGGCGCGGGTCGCGGCCGCTGTGCCGGGGCACGCGCGGCTCTTCGACGACGGGCGAGCGGTCGCCGAGCGGCGCGTGGAACCGCTGCTGCAGGGGCGTCGGCGTGATCGACACCAGCGCGTGCGCCATCGCCTCCGCCCAACCGAGCAGGGTGATCAAGCCCTTGCGGATGATCGCGTTCACGGCCGTCTCGGGGACGTGCTTCTCGACACCCTCGCGCAGGGTCGCGAAGTACGCCGGCAGGGTGGTGACGAAGGCGCCGTCGGACATGGTCAGGCCGCCCGGATCGGATCAGCCTCAGATGCCGCGAGTTGCTCGCGGAGCAAATAACCCTCGAGCGGCCAGAGCTGCCGGAAGGCGTTGTCGTAGGCGTAGCGCTCGCCGACGCCCTGGTCGTAGTTCTCCGGCGCGGCCGGCGCGCTGTGACCCTCGACGAAGAAGCCGTTCTGCAGCGTGATGATGCAGATCGTCAGGTGCCGGACGCGGAAGTACTCGACATCCGCGATCTTGGCCTTGATCGAAGCCTCGGTGACGCGGGGCGCCGTCTTCGTCTCGACGATCGCCTGTGTCTCGCCGAGCGACAGCGCGGGCTCGCCACGGGCATCGGCCTGCTGCGGGACAGGCGCATACCCGGCCTCGAACACACCGCGCGGTGAGTGCGAGAGGTAGCCGTCCGTCTCACCCGGCACCGGCGCATACCGGACGAGGTAATCGCCCTCGGCCGGGGCGCCGCGCGCGGCGAAGCCGGCACCCACATCGATGATGCGGCCGCCCTCGAGCGCGATCCGGCCCGAGCCGTCGGCCTGAAACTCGGCCGCAGCGATCGGGTAGGCCTCGACCTGCTTGTGAGAGACGTGGGTCGGCTTGAAGGGATCCATGCTCACTCCTCCTCGTTCGCGGCCCGCCACAGCGGCAGGTCGATCAGGTCCGCCGAACCCCGCAGGCTCGGCACACGCGGTGCAGCATCCGACCCGACCAGTGCGGGTGCGGGCGACCGTCCTGGACGGCGCGGAGCAGGGCCTGCCGCCGCGCGAAGAACAGCTTGAGCCTCAGCCACAGCAGGGTGCGCAGACCCAGCGACGGCGGCGGTAATCTCGACGTCATGGGCAAGCCTCCTGAGTTGCCGCTCGCATTCAGCGGCGTGGGCGGCCTCGATCCTCGCGAGGACGTGCGAGGCGATTTCCTTGGGCGGCCGGTACCGGAGCGCCCACAGCTTCCCGAACGGGATGGCGGCGCGCGTCGCGATCCGGCGCATGGCGTTGGCCGTGTCGCCCGGTCCGCGGACCTCGAAGCGCAACAGCTCGTCGAAGGCGCTTCGCGCCCGCATCACGTCAGCGTCCGGCATTTGAGCTTTCCGCAAAAACCTTTTGCACATCCACAAATCCACCCGTGGTTACTTGCGACCACGGACGGAAGGAGCCGACATGCAGAGGGAGTTCTTGAGGGTACGCACGACACACAGCGCGAACGGCGGGGCTGGGGAGCTGAAGCCGCGCGCGCAGGAGAGGGGACGACCCGGCCGAGGGTCCGAGTTTGCGATGGTCTCGGCCGGGTCGCTCGCCGACGGGAGGCGTGAGCCTGCGACCGCTGCGATGGGGAATGGATATGCACAGCCGCGCGTTAGTAAATAACGACGTCGGCCCAGCCTCGGCGTTACGGTTCTCAAGGTTGAGAACGGCAGAGCGAGCCATGTGCACGCACAAGGACATGTCAGGCGGCCCTCCGGAGCACGCGGCTGACCGCGCGAACGACGCGGTTCAGCAAGCCGGCATCGTTCGCCGCAGGCCGATGCTGCTCCGGCTGGCGAACGACAACCGGAAGCGGGAGGAGCAGCACGTCGCCACCCGCGGCGCGGTGCGCGAGGTAGGCCTGCAGATCCGCATCCGCCGCTTGGCGGTCGAGCTCCTGCGCCGCCTCCTGCATCCCCATCGCGAGAAGGGCGATGTCCGCGTCTCGGCCCGTCGCCACTTCCGCGGGACGGCGGCGCTGGATCTGCTGCACCTCAAGAAATAGCTCCGAGGCGCCGAAGCGGAGGATCCGCGCGAGCTGCATCAGGCGGTCGGCAGCGGTAAGGGCTTGCGGCATGGCAGTCGTCCGGAGGGAGACCGCCACCGAGGCCACAGCCTCGACGCTGGCGACGGCAGGGGCACGCGGCGAAAGGCGAGGGCGGGTGCTCACTGGAGCGCTCCGCCGCAGACGATCAGCCCGGCGCCGATAGCGAGGCCGACGTGGCTCGCGCGACGGACCAGCGCGTCAGCCGGACCACCCGAGATCAGGGCGCGCCCAGCGGTGCAGCTCAAGACGGACCACGTGCCGAGGAGGAGGCATGCCGTACCCATCAGCGGCCCCCGAACAACAGGGCCACCAGCGCGGGCCGGAGCATCCGATAGACACCCGGCCCGCGCGGCCTCAACATCGGGGTGCGAACCGACCGATGGAGCTGAAAAATACCCGAGTGGATCATCGTCGCGAGCGCCGTCGCTGGATGGGTTGGCGCCCTAACTGGATGCATGGCCTTGGCGCTGAACTGGCTGAACAGGCGCGATGCCGTGCGGAAGGCGAAGGCAGAGGCGGAGGCGGGGCTTCCCTGGGCCTCACTCGCAGAGATCTCACCGTTGAACGGCGACCGCAGACACATCCGCGTCCTGTTCCACAACGCCACCGACGACGAGTTCCGGATCGCAAGTATGCGGGTCGTCCGGCCAAGAGGTGCGCGAGCGCTGCTCATTCAGGCCACCCAGCCGGAAGGAGCATTGCTGCCGGTGGTGGCCAACCGATCCATCGCGGTCGACTGGCGCGTGTATCCGGTCGCCAGTTCGCGGCAGCTACGGGACGTGTCCGGAACAGGCGAATTCTGGCTCGAGCCCCGGCATTCATGGCTCCGCCCGCTCGGGCGGCGAGTCCAGGCAGTCGAGGTCGAGCTGAGGGGGGCCGCGCGACCGCCGAGCCGATCCGCAATTACGATCAGGGCGACGCTCAAGACGAGGCCGTGAAAGACGATCGCAGAGCCGATGAGGATGGCGGCGCCCATCACGCGGCCTTCTCCGGCGAGGCGGCCGCCTTCGTGCGCCTCTCAGCGATTTGGTCGCGGAGCCGGTACAGCAGCTCGAAGGTCACGCCCGCCTGCCGCCCCGCTTCGGCATCGACGAGCCGCTTGAAGTAGCCGGCCGGGATGCTGTCGCGGGCCTTGAGGGTCCGAACATGGCTCTCCGGGATGCCGAGGACCTCGGAGACTGTAGCGACGCCGAGAGCGTCTATGACATCGGAGAACGAGTTCATGGCACAATCGCTACATGAGGTAGCGATCAGCGTCAACGCAGCACGTAGCGTTCCGATCGCTACGCTACGTGGCATGGACGTGAAGAAGATCAGGAAGGAGCAAGGGCTCCGTCTGAAGGCGGCCCGCGCCGCGGCCGGCTACCGTTCGGCGCGCGATGCGGCACTACAGAACGAGTGGCCCGAGAGCACCTATCGAGCCCATGAGGGCGGCACGCGGACGATCGGCCAGGACGATGCCGAGCGCTACGCCGCTCGCTTCCGGTTCGACGGCGTGGACGTCACCGCCCGCGGCATTCTGTTCGGCGACACGGATGCGCCTGTGCGCGTGGTCGAAGGGCAGAACGTCGTCGGCGTGAAGGGACTGGTAAGCGCAGGCGGCTTGATTGAGACTGCATCGGAGCAGCTCCCCGATGGCGCCGACCTGTACGAGATCTCGGTACCATTTCCGGTCGAAGAAGGCACGATCGCATTCCGGGTCAGCGGGACCTCGGGTTATCCGAAGTTCGATCCCGACGACGTCGTGCTGTGCTCAAGGCACGGAGAGAACCCGGAAAGGCTTGTGGGGCTCTACGCGGTCGTGATGACCGGCACGGGCGACCGCTACCTCAAGCGAATCTTGCAGGGCACAAAGAAGGGGCGCTTCCACCTGGAGAGCTTCAACGCGCCACTGGTCTCCGATGCACGCATCAAGTGGGCTTCGGGCATCATCAGCACTGTGCATGCCCGAAGCTGGTCGCAAATCTCGCAGGCCGCGGTGCAAACCGCAACGCAGGCCGCCGAGTAAATCATCAGAACGGCAGATCGTCAGTGACCTCCGGCGGACAAGCGCCGTAGACGCCAACAGTCTTAGGCCCTTCGGTCTCGCCGATATCCTCATCGCCTCTGAGGAGATATGCGGCTGCACCATGATCCTCTTTCCCTGTGCAGCTCTGCTCTGCCTTCGTAAGCGCTTCCTGTAGGGTCTTGCACGGGATGGATCGTCCCGGACTGAAATTGCCGGTCGGCATCTTCTTGAACGTCTGGAAAGCGTAGCGCTCGGTACTCGGCATCGGGCTCCTCCGGAACGACGCCGGGATCATCCGCTCGGTAAAAGGAACGCATCAAGAACAAAATTTCGGCCACCTGTGGACGGATGTGGATAGGAGCGCTCGCCTTCCGGTCCGGCCGCAGTCGGTTCGCGCATAATCGCTACATGGTGTGTTGACCGCAATCGCTACGTCATGTAGCGTTTCTTCATCGCCGCTCACCGAGCCGATGGAGCGCCCAAATGCTCACCGCCTACCTCGACAATCTCCAGCACGCCTCGGCCACGGTGCAGATCGCTCACTGTCTGCTGGGCTCGCTGACCATCGGCCTCGCCCCGTTCGTGCCGGCGTTCATCGCCGACCACGTGGCCGCTGTCCGGGGCGCCCGCTGATGGCTGGCCAGCCCGCTACCGACGTGGATGTCCGGATCGGCGCGCGCATCAGCGCCGCCCGGATCCGCGCTCGCCTCACCCAGCGCACTGTCGCAGCCGAAATCGGTGTCTCCGCCGCCCAGCTCCAGAAGTACGAGAAGGGCACGAACCGCATCAGCGCCATTGCGCTGAGCATCGTCGCCAAGCTCACCGGCGCACCGATCGCGTCCTTCTTCGACGTGCCGGAGACGCCCGCACCGTTGGCGGCTCCGCAGACCGTCGACAGGGCCCGCGAGCATCTCCTGCGGGCGGCCGACCTCTACGTCGAGGCGCGGCTTGTGGCCGGCGACGTTGCCGGCCCGCGCTCGCTCGCTCTCGTTCCCGAGGCCGCCTGACCATGGCGCGCCTCGACCTCCCCGCCGGCTACGCGATCCGCGGCCACGCTGCCGGCTACGCCCTGCGCGGCCCCTACGGGCCCCTTGGCGACGACTTCGACTGCTGGGCTGAGGCCTGTTTCGCCGCCCAGGACCACGCCGATCCCCTCGCGCTGGAGGCCGCCGACGAGCTGGCCGCCATCGCGGATTTCGAAGCCGACCAGTTTCGCGAGGCCGCTTAGATGAACGCGCCGCACCCGATCCGCGCCCTGCACGGGCACCTCGCCATCGTCGGCCCAAACCCCGGCACGATCCCGGCCGTGGCGATCCCATCCTACGAGCGCGTCCATGGCGACGGCGAGCTCTGCGTGGGAGTCGCCGGACTCGACGGTCTTCTCGAGAGCCTCGGCACGATGGCTTGGCACGTCGAGCGCGCCGTCGAGCGTGGCGCCGGCCAGCCCTACGACCTCAACCGGCTCCAGCGCATCACCGAACGCCTCGCCGAGATCCACCAGAAGGTGGAGATGTCGGCCGGCCGGCTGACCTCGAAGCTAGCGGGTGCGCGATGAGGCCCGCTCGCACTTCCGACGCGGCCTTCCTGCGCCCGGAGTACCGACCGCAGTCCCGCCCGCGCTTCGCTGCCACCGGGCCGCGCCCGCGCGGTGTCCCGAGCGGCGCCGAGCTGTCCGAGCGTGAGACCGTCGCGGGCATCGTCCGTGAGGCCCGCCTGCGCGCCGGCATGCCGCAGCAAGATGTCGCTCACCTGATCGGGACGTCCCAGACGGTGCTCAGCCGCTGGGAGCGCGGCGAGGACGCGATCCCCTTCGCCCGCCGCGCCCAGTTCGCGGGGCTCTACGGCTTCGATCTCAGCCTGATCGGCGGCCTCGACGTCGATGGCGTCGCCGTGACCGCCGACGAGCGCTCCCTCCTCACCGCCTTCCGCCACATGCCCGCGGCCGACCGCCGGGCCCTCCTGGAGCTTGCCCGCCCGTGAGCATCGTCAGCTATCTCGACCTCGCCCTCGCACTGCCGGCGGCCCTCGCGCTGGCCGCCCCCGAGCCGCGCCCCGCCGCGCCGGCGCCCGAGGATATGCACCTCACGCCCGCCGAGGCGACCGAGCTGCTCCCGCGCGCCGGCATGGTCCACATCATGGTCGGCGACATCCGCGCACGCTGGGAGCGTGGCGACCTCATCGCGGCGCTCCGGGCCGGCCGTGAGCGGCGCCTCACGCTCGCCGCCCGCTCCGCCGGCTTCGGCCTCTCCTTCGTCCGCGACAGCGGGGAATCCGTCCTCGTCCAGACCGACGACGCGAAGGTCCGCGGCTGGCTGGAGCGCCAGGCCAAGCGGGCAGGGGAGTGACCACCATGGCCCTGCTCGCCCCCGACGCCCCAGCGCAGCGCTCCACCGTGCGCATCCACGCCGACCTCTACCAGGGCACCGACGAGTGGATCGCGGTCCGCTGCGGGATGCTCACCGCAAGCGAGATGTCGCTGATCCTCACGCCGACCCTCAAGGCGGCCAGGAACGAGAAGGAGCGGGCGCACCTGTACGAGCTGCTCGCCCAGCGGATCACCAAGTTCGTCGAGCCGCGGTACGTCAGCGACGACATGCTGCGCGGCCGCGACGACGAGATCGAGGCGCTCACCCTCTACGCGAAGCACTACGCGCCGACCGAGACCGTCGGCTTCATCACCAACGACCGCTGGGGCTTCACGCTCGGCTACTCGCCGGACGCGCTGGTCGGCACTGACGGCCTCGTGGAGTGCAAGTCGCGCCGGCAGAAGTACCAGGTCGAGACGTTCCTGGTGCACGTGCCCGACGGCACGATCCCGGCCGATTACGTGCTTCAGATCCAGACCGGCCTCCTCGTCTCCGAGCGGCTCTGGTGTGACCTCGTCTCGTATTCCGGCGGCCTGCCGCTCGCGGTGATCCGCGCCTACCCGGACGACGCGATCCAGGCCGCAATCCTGTCCGCCGCCGGCGACTTCGAGCAGCGCCTCCGCGACGCGATGAGCCGCTACCGCGAGGTGGAGAGCCTCTTCGGCCGCGTCCTGACCCAGCGCATCGAACGGGAGATCATGGCGTGATCGACATCTCGCAGACCACCGCTCCCCGGTCCGACCAGCTCAACGCCGACGACCTGATCGGCGGCCCGCGCACCATCACGGTCACGCGCGTGTCGAAGATGAAGGAGCCGGATCAGCCGATCGCGATCTACTTCGAGGGCGACGGCGGCAAGCCGTACAAGCCCGGCAAGTCGATGCGCCGCGTGCTGCTGCGGATCTGGGGAAGCGACGGTGAGGCCTACGCCGGCCGGCGGATGACGCTCTACCGGGACGACGCCGTGCAGTTCGGTGGCATGGCCGTCGGCGGCATCCGGATCAGCCACATGTCCGGCATCACGAGCCCCGTGACGATGCCGCTGACGGTCACGAAGGCGGTCCGTCGGGCCTTCACGGTCAAGCCGCTGGCCGAGGAGCGCTCAACGGAGAAGCCCGCGGCCCCGAAGCGGACCCTTCCCGATGTCGCGCGCGAGAAGGCGCGGGCCGGCCGGGAAGTGTTCGAGGCGTGGCGCGACCTCCTCAAGCCCGCCCAGGTCCAGGCCCTCGCCGAGATTGAGGGCGAGCTCGACCGGCTGATGGCCGAGACCGACACACGCGATGATGGACCGCCGCTCGACGACGACGGATTCCCGGGCTTCGCGCCTCCCGCCGAGGAGGCCGCCTGAGATGTGCTGCCCGTGCGGAAACCTGTGCTGTGGCTCCGACGAGTTCGGCCACTGCGGCTGCGACGACTGCCCGAACCCGCGGTGCCACGACACCACCGCGGACGACGCCGAGTTCGGTTACGGGCTCGACATCGACGACGAGGACGACTGTGGCGTGCTGAAGCCGCTGACCGCATGCGGGGTGGTGGGGCGGTTCGTACGCGAGGCGGAGAACCGCCCACCCATCGTGAAGCGGGACTCAGACCTCTTGCGCTTCACGAAGCACGCTTCGAACGCGACCGGCAGCCAAGGTGAGCGCACCCTCCTGGGTGGAACCGTCCGGGCAATCGTGCCCAGCAGAGCCAAGCCTATATACAATTCTGTGCTCTACAGCGCGCAGCAACTCGTTTGCGGGATCCTTTTCGATACTGCGCAACGTCCGCGCGAGATCGAGATAGGCACTGCGCATGAGGCCAAAGGCCAAGCGTGTCGCGGCTTCATCCGCGATCGGTGTCATATCAGTCATAGCGTGTTCCCTACACAACACGCTCCCCAGAGCGCGGAGTCTATATATTGGGCAATTAGGATTGTAAATACAGCATTCGATAAGTCTCCGCAGATCGATTTCCAGCCGCTGTGCGGCTGGGGATTCGGCATAGGACAATCATCAAGGGGCTTGGCCGCTAAGCCTACCTTGGGGCCAACAATTAAGCGGTGTGCGCCGGCGAGCGACGGAGGGGGCGCGGAATGACTTACCGCACCCCTCAGGCCGACTGCTGCTACCTCGCCAGCCGCGCCGGCTCCTCAAGCTCCACGCCGAGATTGCCTGCAGACCGCCAGACCACGCGCGCGTTGATGCGCTCCTCGGTCTGCGGGATCTCCAGCATGAATGTCTCCGGGAAACCGAAGACGCTGTTCACGCGGAGCTGTGCACCGCTCGCCGATCGATCCAGGATCTTGCAGCCGATCGGCCGGCCGAAGTTCGGCACAATGCGGCCGGTGAGATCCGCCTCGCTTCGCGGACGGGCACGTCTCTCGCGGGGCATTTTTGGGCGCTCAACTTTCTATTTCGCGCTTAGGTTATCGACACAACCTCTGTTCGATTTCTTAAATCGAGCCTTCCTCGACGATTTGCATTTTACGTTTGGCAGCGCTTGTCCTGGCCAAGCTGTCCCAGGGAGCTGCGAAGAGGTGGCAGCATGACTCTTCGAGCTCATCCCCAGGTTAAGAGGGGCAGCCACTTCTCAGCGGTCGGGCCGACTACGCCCGATCGCCTCTGCCAATGCAGGGAAGCCGCCGCTGAGTTCGGCGCCGCTGATCCAATAGCGCCGCCCGAACATAATGTTCAGCCACGATGTGAAGCGAGCCCGTTTCGTCCAATGGATCCGCGCAGAAGCTTCGGGATCAATCTCCAGTCGGTAGTAGCTGCTCATCCAGAACTGCAAAGGCTTTATGGCTCGGATCGCGTCCCAGGGAATCCAGTCCGTCGAGAGACGACGGTCATAGATGCCTTGCGGACCGACAGAGATGACGGGGTCGGATTGAAGCAACTTCAGGCCCCACATAACTGCGCAAAGGCCGAAAAATACTGCGCCGGTGCGCATCTCATAATCCCGAAAGCTTCCAGGTATTATAGTGTCGGCGCCAACGTTGGGGCGAACCAGAACGAGCCACATGGCGAGTGCAACGAACAAGCAGGACCCCAAAACGCCCATAAGGATGCGCGATTTGGATCGGCGAAGGTTGATCGTGTCCATGGGAATACTCCGTTACTAGAGTATTCGACGTACTCCTCGCCGCCGGGCGTTGAGGTGTGGCGGGACACCAAGTGCCGAACGCCGCCGCTCGAACGCACTGGGTTTAAGCAGCAGGGAGGGGGCAGTGCCGCGTAGCATCCGCATCCCGGACCGGCACGAGGTCGACGACACCACCCCGCTGCGCCTCGACGTGGCGGCCGCGCTCGCCTATCCCGGCGGAGGCATGTCGGCGAGCGGGCTCCGGAAGGAGCGCGACGCCGGGCGCCTGGTAACCGAGTTCACGGCGGGTAAGGAGTACACCACCCTTCGGCAGATCGAACGGATGAGAGAAGCATGTCGCGGCCTTCGAAGGGCGCCCGTCTCTACCCTCAAGCCGAGCGGCGTCACGCCGAAACCGGAGATCTCCTCGAGCGAGCCGTCTGGGTCGTCCGAGACGGCAGCGTCAAGCGCAGCACAGGCGTCCCTGTCGAGGACGATCGATGCGCTCCTCCGGAAGCCGAGCAAGCCCTCGCCCGCTACCTCGCCGAGAAGCACACGCCGCCGCGCGAAGGCCACCGTCCACTCTCTGCCATACCGGTCGCCGACGTCATCAACATCTACCTGACCGACTGCGCGGCGCGGCAGGCGCGGCCGAAGGAGGTCGCCCAGCGCGCCGCGGCCCTTCAGCGTTTCTGGGGATCCAAGTCACTCGCCCAAGTCACGGGCGAGACCTGCCGGGCCTATGTCGCCAAGGGCGGCACTCGCCGGCAGCTCGAAGATCTGCGCGCAGCGATCGAGCACCATCTGCGGGAGGGCCTGCACCGCGAGATCGTGCGCGTCGTGCTGCCGGAGAAGGGCGTCGCTCGCGAGCGCTGGCTGACCCGCGCGGAGGCCGCCCGCCTGATCCGCGCCGCGTACCGCTACCGCGAGGTCCAGAAGGCCCAGCTGACCGGGCGCCGCTCGCGCCGCCACGTCGCGCGGTTCATCCTCGTCGCGCTCTACACCGGCACTCGGGCCGGCGCGATCTGCGCGGCCTCGTTCGAGCCGGCCGAGGGGAGGGGATGGATCAACCTCGAGACCGGCGTCTTCTACCGGCGGCCGGCCGGCGAGCGCGAGACGAACAAGCGCAAGCTGCCGGTACGGCTGCCCGACCGCCTGTTGGCGCATCTCCGCCGGTGGCATCGCATGGGCCTCTGCCGCGAGCACGTCGTGGAGTGGAATGGCGCGCCGGTTCGCGACGTCGATAAAGCCTTTCGCCGCGCGGTCGCCGATGCCGGGCTCTCGGCCGACGTGACGCCCCACATCCTGAAGCACACCGCGATCACCTGGGGCATGCAGAACGGCATGACGAAGGAGGACGCCGCGGGCTTCTACGCGACCACCGTCGAGACGATCGAGCGGCACTACTGGCATCACCACCCGGACTACCAGCGCGAGGCGGCGGCTAAGGCGGGCGGGCGGTCCCGACAGAAACCAGACAGAAACGACAGAAACCAGCGTGAACAGACGCGGACAAACGTGATCGGTTTAGGCCGCCGCACTACGGGATGAGGCAACACCCCGACGTTCGGGACGTGGGGGTCGCAGGTTCAAATCCTGCCACTCCGACCAATCTTTCCCGAGACTTAGCACCGCCCCTGAACAACCGGCACACCGCACCGGGACGTTTATCGGGACGCTGACGCGGTTTTGCTGCGGTGCATCATTGCTTCCAACCCGACCGTCTCCGAGCTGCGCAAGGCCTCCTATGTCACCGATCAGGAGATCGACGCCGCGGTCGACGCCGTGCTGGCCGACCTCGCCACCGAATCATATCCGCTCACGAAAGGCTGGACCCTCGATCTAGTCGAGACGCTCCGCACGAACACGCGCGCGGCCGAGGCGCTCACCACCGACAAGGCCGCCTGGAAGCGCAACATGGTACGGACTGCGATCCTGCTGGCGCACCCGGTGATGGGATGAACTTCATCGAGTACGACCCGGTCGTTGAAGCGGTCGAGTTGCTGCGCGTGTGTCGGCACTCCGTCGAACCGGACGGCGATTTCGAGCAATGGCGGATCGATGGCGGCGAGTGGGTTTCGCTGGAGCATCTCCTGGGTCTCGCGCTTCGGCTCGGTCTCACGGACGGTCCGAGTCGGTTGCAGTAGCTCGGCAGCATGCCGAAGGCCCCATCGCCACGAGGCGCCCGGCCGCGCTTGGATATCCGACCGCGCGTACTCGCTGTCCTGACATCTGCGCCCTCAACCGCCACCGAGATCGCCGAGCGCGCCGGGTTGCCTGGCCGGGAGCGCGCCATGCACGCGACCCGGGCACTGGTGCGCCTGGAGGCCGATGGCATGGCCGTCAGCGAGACCCGCCGGAACTGGACGTGATGGCGCTCCGCAGCGGCCGCTCCCGCTTCCGCACGATCCGGGCGCGATCCCGAAGCGTGATTTCGTGCGTCGGCCATTCCAGGCAGGCGGCCTCGAACGCAACGATCGCCATGGACAGCGGATAGATCGTCGCCAGGTGCAGCTCGACGTTGCCACCAGTTTCGCGCCACATCTCGATCGTGTAGGGCACGCCCGGCGGCACTGGCGGGATCTTCTTGGCGGGCGGCGGGAGCGTGATCGCGGCGAGGCAGAGGTGCGCGTATTTCCGCGCGGGCGGCTCCCCGGGCGCGCGCTGATGGTGGCACGAGGCCGTCAGGTGCCGCAGCAGGTCGATCGTCGAGATGTCGACACCGTACCGATTGATCAGGCTGGCGACGGTGTAGCGACCCGAGCGCTTGCAGGTGGCGCAGTCGACGTACACCCGACCGAGCCCCGCATCTCCCAGGCGCCCCATTCTGGTGGCCCTCCGCTTGCGAACGAAGACGGAACAAGCCTGAGGCGACAGCTGCCTTCAAGACGTCGGTGCCGACGATCTTCGTGACCAGTGGACGAATGTGAATGGCGTCCGATTTGGTCTGCAGAAACAGTGCCTTGCGCGAAAATCCCTGTTGGATTAGAGCAAGCCGCCGGTTGGTCCACCGGTCAGCGTCTTGCCGGCGCGGGTCACGAGCTTCGAGAACGCGAGCGCGGCGGCCGATGCCTGCGCCTCGGACGGAAAGCTCCGGTCCGATTCCATCACCCTCATATGCGTCGCGTCGAGCAGCACCCAGCTCTAGAGATAGCGGCCGGTGGATCGGATCTCGAAGTGCATTTCGGACTCGGTAGGCGAGTGGACATACCCGAATGATGCGCTGCGAAAAGGCCTGCCGCATTAATGGCTTGGCCGACGCAACAACCTGCGCCGGCTAAGACCGTGGTTGCCCCCGACATCCTCGCAGATCACAGGCGGGATCAGCCGCTCCCCTTGGACGCGTACTCCCAGATCGGTGGGCCCCAGGTCTGTCCGAGCTTCGTATGGCGGTTGGCCTTACGTCACACAACGCGAGTGCGATCAGAAGGGCAGTATCAATGCAATAGGCCGAACGATGCCGGTAGATTTGACTCTGACCGGTCGGCCAAATGTGTCGGCCCAATTCAGTTGAATGACGCGGGCACTCGTCGATTCAATTGCCCGTCTCCGGGCAAGATCCAGAGCTCGACGCTTCGCAAAGCCGATCCAGCGCACGACCGGGTGTCCACACATATTGGGTGAATTAGGTGGGCGCTTGATGTTATATTTCCGCCTGGTCGGGCATCCGCATTTCTGCCGAACGACACACATAGAATTGTACTCCCGCCGGCAGCAGTAAGAGGTCCACTGCAGAATTGAACCGGACGAGCTGGATTTATCGCCTTAGACGATGAGCCTCGGTGTCGGCAAGATGATAATTCGGTAATAATCCGTCAGTGGCTGATGATATAACATTGGCGTCGGCCGGCTGATTGCATTCAAACTCTCTGCGAGCGACTATATTGCGGTCACCGGGCAGGCCGCCTCCGCTCGAATTCGCGACTCACACACAAGTGATGCTTGACGGCAGGTACACCGATCAGCGGAGTATTGCCGCGCGGGATGAACGGCGATGTGCTTTAACGCCACGCGCTGAATTTCCCTACTATTAGACCAAACAGAAGCCCACTCGAATCATGCCGTGCTCCGGACGGACGTCGAACAGCCGCTCTGCCGAGCCGGTGCGCCTCGGCGCCGAACTGGTCGATGAAGGCCAGCGTGTTCGCCCGCATGGCTGCCCACTTCGTCGGCAGAAGATGCCGGCACGGCGAGGCGTGCTCGGACGGGCGCTCGATCTGGTAGCGCCAGGAAGCGACGGGAGGCGGGAGGTCGGACATGGCGGCGGGGAATGGTTGCCGGCCCGCTAGCCGTTCGCTCGGCCCCGCCCCGATCTGCTCACGGGGCGGGGGAGCGTCCGATCTCACCAGCGTGTGACCCGAGCCGATACGCAACTTGGCTCGGCAGCAGGATGGTCAGTGCCGGTTACCGGGCCGTGCGAGGCCGGCCGGGTGTGCGTCCCGCCTGGGGATACCGGGCACGAAAAAGCCCCGCGCGGCATGGCCGGCGGGGCCGAAGAAAGCGCACGCAGATGATAGCGATCCGCGGCTACTTGCTGCTGCCGCCACCGCCGCCGCCCTGAGGAACAGCGCGCTCAGGCTGATTGGCATTCCCGGCCGACGACGAGCTGTTAGAAATCGTGTCGGCCGGCTGTCCGGTCGGCGAAGCCGTTACTGCGCCATTGCTACCGGTAGTGCTGTTCTGAGGCGCAACTACGCCTGAAGCGCCAGGAGCGGAGGGCGCAACAGGAGTCGCCGCGGGAGCCTGTGCAGAGGCTCCGCCTGCAAGAAGAGTGAAGACGGTGGCGGCTGCGAGAACGCGATGGCGCATGAGAACCTTCCTTTGATCTGAATGCTGGCAAACGCGTTCGCCTGATGGATGGTTCGGTATCTTTGAAGCCAGGGCAGATTCGAAAGAGCCCCGCGCGGCGGTGCCGACGGGGCTGAAGGTGGGTCCGCTTCGGGAGTGAGGGTCCCCCGGATTTTGGTCCGGCCGGAAGGTGAGCTTCCGGATCTCATTGGAGTTGACCCCGTTTGTGGTCCACGGCCTATGCAAGTTCTCGGGCTGTGATGAGGGTCCCCCGGATTTTGGTCCGGCCGGAAGGTGAGCTTCCGGATCTCATTCGGCGGCCTGCAGGGCCGCCGCCAGGGCGAATTCCTGGGGCGTTCG